>JAFKFP010000251.1 GCA_017308185.1 bacterium
GCGGCTCCAGGAACCCGAGGTAGTAGTCGAATTCGTCGCGGTACGCCCGCTCTCCCAGCCGTTCGATCCGGTAGCGCTGCTGCCCGAACCCCACACGGTCACCACCCGCATCCCGGACGGCGCGGATCGATTCCCGGCGCTGATCGCCCCCGGTATTGAACGGCGGGTCGATGTAGATCAGTTGCACGCTTGCGTCAGCAATCGTGCGAAGCACCTTGAGGTTGTCCCCGAGCACGACCCTATCCACGTGGGGAGGCTACACCGCCCACGCTTCACGGCGAAAGCCACCGCAACGCAATCCCGGCGCAAACGCGGGCAATACATCTCGCGAATGTGAGAACTTTTCATCATCCATTTGCATAGCCTTCACAACGGAGGGCTACTCTGGATGGAACGGGAGGGTGACAGCGCCTTCCCACACACATGGGCCGTCGACCCAGGACGGAGGTGAATCATGGGATTCATAGGTAAGCTGTTCGGCCACCAAGACGAGGATCGGGGCGATGTCCAGGTCCTCGAACGACCTACGGATGAGGTCTGCCTTCACACCGCAGCGGCTCCGGAGTGGGACAACCTTGACGACATGGGGAAAGAGGATCGTGTTGCGCGATTCCGCTGCCCCGCTTGTGGCGAAGTCTTCAGCGCCAGTGATTACCGCCGCATGCAAGCCAGCGATTCCGAACGCCTCGCAAAGGTGATGGAGCCTGGCAGCGGCGAAGAGTCCTAGCACCTCACCGGCAGCCTCTTGTGAGGGCTGTCGGGAAGGTCACCACAGGGCCCATCCGTTATCTATGCGGGTGGGCCCTACCGCGTTTCACGTCTGCTACAATGGAATCAGTCCCGCATGGTTGCGGATCATAGGAGTCCCAGTCCCTTGGCTTTTGCCGACAAGCAAATCACCTGCCGCGATTGCGGCATCGCCTTCGTGTTCACCGCTGGTGAGCAGGAGTTCTACGCCAATAAAGGGCTCATGAATTAGCCTACCCGTTGCCAGTCGTGCCGCTCCGCGCGCCGCGCATCGCAAAGCACCCTCGAACAGAACGACGGCTACGTCCGCTATGGCAACTTCGCCAGCTTCGGGGGCAAAACGCCGCGCCAGATGCACCCGGCTTCCTGTGCGGAGTGCGGCCAGATGACCGAAGTCCCGTTCGTCCCTCGCGGCGAGCGCCCCGTCTACTGCAGCAACTGCTATAGCAAGATGAAGCCGCCTCGGGAAGAAGTCACCCACTAACTCGCAAGTAGCAGTGATGATGGGCCGCGCCGCGCCCCTTACCCGCGAGTATCATATCGACATGGATGCTGCGGAGCGCCGCGCTCGCCTCGTCGCTCGCCTGGTGGAACGTGGCACTATCCGCTCGGCGTCAGTCGAGGCTGCATTCCGCGCGGTCCCGCGCCACTGCTTCCTCCCGCAGGTGCCGCTCGACGAAGTCTACCGCGATGAAGCGATCCCCACGAAAACCCGCGAGCATCGCTGGCTTAGCTCGTCGTCGCAACCGGCGATGATGGCCATCATGCTCGAGCAGCTTGAGCTCGCCGAAGGGATGCGTGTGCTCGAAATTGGCGCCGGGTCCGGGTACAACGCGGCGCTCCTTGCATATATCGTGGGGCCGTCAGGGCACGTCGTCACCGTCGATGTCGATGCGGACACAGCAGCATCAGCAAAGGCGCACCTCGCCTCCGCCGGATTCGATGCCGTAGAGGTGGTGTGCGCCGATGGACGCCAGGGTTTCGCGCCTGGTGCATCTTATGATCGCATCATCGCCACCGCGGCCGTGCCCACGCTCCCCTCCGCGTGGGTCGATCAGTTGGCCGATGGCGGCATTATTGTCGCGCCGGTCGGCGACATTTCAGCGCAGCGCTGTATCGCCTTTGTGCAGGAGTCCGGCGGTCTCACCCAACGCTCGTCAGTCGGCTGCGGATTCATGCTCATGCGCGACGCCGCCTCCTGACCCTCACGATCCACCACGAAGCACATTTGGGCCGGGTACACTGGCGGCGCCATGCAGTTCTTCACCGGCCGGCTGTTTGTCTTTGGCGTGGTGCTGTCCTTCGCGCTAATGGCCAGCGTGACTGCCGGCTGTAGTAGCCGAAGCAGCCCGCCGGTGCCGGGTGTGGCGTCAGCCACGGCGGCGAACGCACTCGCGCAGGTCCAGCAGGCAATCGACGCCGCTGATGGATACACCCTCGACGTTCAGCAGACCAACTTCATCCTTCCCCGTTGGGGCGGCGCCGACAGCGGCGAGGTGCAAGTGAGCCGCCACGGCGCCTCAGCGAAAGCAACACTCAAGCGTACAGGCGAGCAGGACGCCACCTACGCGATCTTCGACGTGGGCACCGCCACGTACTTCCAGCGCTCCACCTGCCCACAGGCTTTCCGCATCTCAGGCGACAACGTGAGTGTCCTTGCGCCATACATGCTTGCCGGCACGGTCCGCATTGCCCATGCGGCCAACGCCTCCGTTGATGGCTCGGCTATACGAGCTACGCTCGCTGGGCTGGGCCCGGTCGTCATCCAGGTCGATTTGCACACCCATCGGCCCATGGTCATCACTGGCAGAAATGGCTCCGGCCCGGTGGTCTGGACGTTCAAACAGTGGGGCAACGTGCAGGTCAGGGCGCCCTCGCCTGTGGCCGGTGAGCGCGGCCCGGGCGGTATCCCCTGCTAACACCGCTACAGGTCGCGCACCTGCGGCATCAGATCTGCAGCGATGTACTGCGGGACCGTATCGTCATCGAAGTCAAAGTGCTGGAAATCGATCTCCTCGAGCCCCTCGTCGGCCAGCTTGCCGAGTGTGTCGACGATTTCGTCGGTGCCGCCCGCCAGCAATCCGCGTTGACGCATCCCTGCGCGATACTCGGCCGGCGCCATCCCCTCGCGCGCACCCCACATCCCCATCAGACGCCGCGTCCCCCGGTCGAGTGTCTCCTCATCCGGCCCCAGTACCGCGAACGTCATCATGGAACGCGCTATCGTCGAAGGGTCTCTATCCTCCGCCTCGCAGTGGCGCTCGAGCACCGCGACCTTCTCGGCGTACGCCCCCGGGGCGAGGTTCACGCAGTTCCACTCGTTGGCGTACCGTGCCACCAGGCGAAGCGTCCGCTTCTCGCCACTCCCGCCTATCAGGATAGGTGGTTGGCCCGCTGCCGGCTTCGGCTTTAGGTCCGCGCCCTCCAACTGGTAGTAGCGGCCGGTGAATGTCGCCGGCGAATCGCGCCACAGCGTCTGCATCAACTGAAGCGCCTCCTCCAACCGGTCCATCCGCTCCTTCACAGCAGGGAAATGGATACCGTAGGCCCTGTGTTCCGCATCATTCCAGCCCGCCCCCAGCCCCATTACGAACCGGCCCCCGCTCAGCAGGCTGACCTGTGCCGCCATCCGTGCAACATCCACTGGCGACCTGAACGTGACTGGCGTCACCAGCGGCCCAAACCTGATTCGCTTTGTCTCGCGCGCGGCCAGCGCGAATGACAGGTACGCCTCCAGCGAATCCTGGGGCGGGCCGATGAAATAATGGTCCGACCGAAATACTGTCGGGAATCCCAGGCGTTCCGCCAAACCCAGGATGTGGATCCATCGCTCCCACGTCAGTCCGTTCTGTCCTTCAACCATCAGCCCGATGCGCATATGCCAGCCTCCTCGATGGCCTTCCGATTCGCCACACAATACATGCCCCTGCCTCGTATGGCTCTCAGCTTCCACCCTGCGCCGCCTCGCCGGATAATCGCCACGTGCCCGTGAGCATTGACCTCGGATGCGGCTTTCGCAAGAAGCCCGGCGCGATCGGCGTCGATATCGCCCGCCTCGGCGGCGTCGACATTCTTGCCGACGTGTTTCGCCCCCTCCCCTTCCGGGACTGCTCAGTCGACGAAGTCTTCGCGTCGCACCTCGTGGAGCACGTGGATGACCTGATGGGGTTCATGGGCGAGGTCTGGCGGATCTGCAAGCCTGGAGCGATCGTTCATCTGCGGTTCCCCCACGCCACCACCCCATACGTCATTTGGAAGGACCCGACACATCGTCGTGGCGTACTTACCGACACATTCAACTATTTCGACCCCATGACTCCGGATGGCGCCTTCTTCGGCTACTACCACCCGGCCAAGTTCACGATCGAAAAGCGCGTCCTCCGCTTCAACATGAATGCAGACACGTGGAAGCCCGGCCGTGGCCGCCTGCTCATCGGACGAGTCCTCGATGCACTCGCCAACCGCAGTCAGCGCGCGCAATACCTGTGCGAACGATTCTGGGGAGGATGGTTGGGCCTCGAAGAAGCCCACATCTGGCTCCGGGCCCTCAAGCCCGCCGAGTGACCCTCGAACTGGCCTAGGCCGTCTCGCCTTTCACGCCCCGCCGGCGTTGCCGCCAGAGGTGCCATGCACCCGGCAATACCGAGGCCACCACCATCAGCACGACGAGCCCGGTAAAGAAAATCTCGATGTTGTCGACCTTCGTCCCGAAGATGTAGCCGAGCCATAGCATGCTCAGCACCCATGCCAGTGCGCCCACGAAGTTGTACATCGCGAAGCGCGGGTAGTGCATCTCCGCTGCCCCCGCCACCGTTGGCGCGAACGTTCGGATGAATGCGAGGAAACGCGCGAGTACGATGGTCTTGCCGCCGTGTTTGTCATAAAATTCCTGGGCACGTTCCAGGTGGCGTTTCTTGAAAAATCGTGAATCGTCGCGCCGGAAAAGACGTGGCCCCGTATGCTTGCCGATTTCGAAGCCGACGGCATCGCCGGCGACGGCCGCCACGAAAAGCAGCGGGATCAGGATCCACATCTCGAAATGCCCGCGCTGCGCGAGCAAACCTGCCGTGATGAGTAGCGTGTCCCCCGGCAGAAAAAACCCGATCAGGAGGCCGGTCTCTGCGAAGATGATGATGAACATCCCCGTGTATCCGACCGTCTTGATGAGCGCTTCAACATCGATTCCCATGCGGGATAAGCGTAACGGTCTTCCCTGTTACGCGGATACACACTCGTTTACTTTCTGTGCTTGAGATTAGACACACTCGCGATCTCGCCCTGCGACATTTCGATTCTCTCGCGCCCGTCTGGTATCCTGTTGGAGTATGGCGGGGACGCTATGCACACCCGGGGAGGGTTGGAACCACCATGGACCAGGAAATCAAGCCCTGGCGAAAGCTGGCCGTCATATTCCCAGGCCAGGGATCGCAGCGCAGATGAGCTGCAACAGACAATCAATCAGCAGCCCGCCACCTTTGTGACCTCGATGGCATGGGTCGCTGCACTACAGGAACGCTGGGCCGCCCTCGACCAGAAAATCGAGCCACACATCGTGGCCGGCCATTCCATGGGCGAGTTCACTGCCGCTGTCGCCGCGGGCGCCATCAGCTTCGAAGACGGCCTGTTGCTCGTCCGCCAGCGTGGCATCCTCATGGAAGAGGCAGGCAACGAGTTCCCCGGCGGCATGGCCTCTATCCTCGGCCTCCCTGAAGCCAAAGTCGAAGAGATCTGCCGCGAGGCATCGCGCGATGGCTACGTCGGCATCGCCAACTCCAACTGTGAAGGCCAGACTGTCATCTCTGGCGCGCTCGAGCCTCTGAAACTTGCCATGGAAATGGCCGAAAAGGCGCGTGCCCGCAAGGTGGTTCGTCTTCCTATCACCATCGCCTCGCACTCGCCCCTCATGGCCACCGCCAGCGAAGGCATGACCCGCGAACTCGAACGCATGGCAATGACCGACCCCGGCCAGCCGCTCGTCGGCAACGTCAACGCCGAACTCCTCGAGACGCACCCCAAGGTCTACGTCGAACTGCGCGATCAGCTCCTCAACGGTGTCCGCTGGACTAAGTCCGTCGAGCAGATGAAAGAACAGGGAGTCGACCTCTTCCTCGAGGCTGGGCCCGGCAACGTGCTCACCCGGCTCGTGCGCCGCATCGACTACGGCGTAAACAGCCTCAGCCTCAGCGACGACAACGAAGGGCTGCTTTCGCCCAACTGGGCCGCTGTCGAGGCGGCCGGCCGATGACCTCGCGCGTGGCCGTAACCGGCATCGGCGCGGTGACGGCAGCTGGCAACACTGCCGAAGAGACCTGGCAGGCCATGCTCGCCGGCAGAAGCGGTGCAGGCCCCGTCACGCTCTTCGACCCGGAGCCATTCCCCGTGCGCATCCAGGCCGAGGTGAAAGACTTCTCGCTTGGCGACCGCGTCGACGCCAAGCAGCAACGGTACATGAACCGCGGCGTCTCCTTCGGTGTGTCCGCCGCGCTCGATGCATTGGCCGACAGCGGCCTCGAAATCACCGAGGACAACGCCGACATGATCGGCGTCATCTTCGGGGCTGGCGGCGGCGGCACCGATCTGCTCCTCGAATACCAGAAGGTGCTCGAAGAAAAAGGCCCCCGGCGCGTCACGCCCTTTCTCGTCGCGAACTTCATTAACGACGCTGCCAGCGGCCACATCGCCATTCACACGGGCGCGCGAGGGCCGAACATGGCAGTCGTGAGCGCCTGCGCGACCGGTGGCGGCTCACTCGGGGAGGCCTTCGAAACGGTGCGCCGCGGCGATGCCACAGCAATCATCGCGGGCAGTTCCGAAGCAGTCCTCCTGCCGCTCTATCACGCCACCTGGTGCTCCATGCGCGCCCTGACCACGGACAATGAACATCCCCAGCAGGCGATGAAGCCGTTCGACCTCAATCGCGACGGATTTCTCGCCGGTGAGGGCGCGGCGTCGATGATCATCGAAGATTGGGACCACGCGAAGGCCCGTGGCGCACGCATCTACTGTGAACTCATCGGCTATGGCAGCTCGAACGACGCCTACGACATGATCGCGCTGCACGAAGCTGGCCGCGGGCTCTCGCGCGCCGTCCGCGCCGCCGTGCGTAAGGCCGACATCGACCCGGCGACCATCGACTATATCAATCCTCATGGGAGCGCCACGCCCCAGAACGATAAAGTCGAGACCATGGTGTTTAAGGACATCATGGGTGAAGCCGCGTATGGTGCGGCAGTGAGTTCGGTGAAACCCATCACAGGCCATTGCATGGGCGCCTCCGGATCGGTCGAGGCGCTTGCCTGTGTCATGGCCATTCGCGATCAGCAGGTCCCGCCTACCATCAACTACACCACGCCGGACCCCGAGTGCGACCTCGACTACGTGCCGAACGTTGCGCGGAGCCGGCCCGTGAAAATTGCCATGAGCACATCCGTTGGGCTCGGTGGCCACAATTCGTGCCTCATCTTCCGAGAGGCTGAGTAACCTGGAGAAGAGTGTGACACGAGCCCTTGTAACCGGTGTCGGCGCCATTACGCCCATCGGGCTCACCGCCCATGACTTCTGGTCTAACCTGCGTGCAGGCCAATCCGGGATAGGCCCTATCACCTGCTTCGACGCAAGCGACCTTCCGGTGCGAATCGCGGCCGAAGTTCACGACTTCGAAGCGTCGCACTACATGGATGCGAAAGAAGCCCGCCGCATGTCGCGCTTTGCCCATTTCGCCGTCGCCGCCTCACAGATGGCAGCTGAAGACGCAGGCCTCGAGATCCGGGATGACGAACGTCATCGCGCCGCGGTCGCCATCGCCACTGGTTCCGGCGGCGCAATCGAGACCATGGACCAGATGGAGGTCATGCGTGACCGTGGCCCCGCGCGCGTCAGCCCCTTCTACATCCCGATGATGGCGCCAAACATGGGCGCTTGCCAGGTCGCCATCCAGATGGGCCTTCGAGGCCCCGCAATGGCGAGCGTCGCCGCCTGCGCGAGCGGCCTTTACTCGTACATGGAAGCGAAACACCTCATCGATAGCGGACGCGCAGACATGGTCTTCGCTGGTGGTACCGAGGCGGCCCTGCATCCACTGCCCATCGCGGGGCTCGCGAACATGAAGGCCCTCAGCCGCCGCAACGATGAGCCAACGCGCGCCAGCCGCCCGTTCGACGCCGAACGTGATGGCTTCGTTTTCGGCGAGGGCGCAGTCGTCATGCTCATCGAATCCGAGGAGCACGCCAAAGCCCGGGGCGCGCACGTCTACGCCGAGCTCGCAGGCGGCGGACTCAGCTGCGATGCCTTCCACATCACTGCCACGCGCGAGGATGGCTCTGGCGCCGCTGAGGCGATGCAGGAGGCCCTGAAAGCCTCGGGCATGGTAGCCAACAACATCGACTACATCGCCGCCCACGGGACGAGTACCGCTCTGAACGACGCATCCGAGACGCTCGCGATCAAGCTAGCCTTCGGCGAAGCTGCCGGTCGTATCGCGATCAGCTCACCGAAATCGATGGTTGGGCACCTGCTCGGCGCCGCCGGCGCGATCGGCGCGCTCACGGCCGTTATGGCCATCCACGATGGCATCGCGCCCCCGACCATCAACCTCGAAAACCCCGACCCCGCCTGCGATCTCGATTATGTGCCGAATGTCGCACGCAAGATGGAGATCCGCGCGGCGGCGGCAAACGGCTTTGGCTTCGGCGGACAGAACGGGTGCGTGATCTTCCGCAAACCGGCCGTCTGACGTAGCATCGCTTGAACTTCGAAGCTTTACGCCGCCATGAGCGGAGTGGTTTTCCTTCACGAGGAGTGTGCACATGGCCACCGTTTTCGAACGAGTCCGCGACGTCGTTGTTGCCCAGCTCAAGGTCCAGCCCGAAGAGGTGACCCTCGAAGCCAACCTCGTCGATGACTTGCGCGCTGACTCGCTCGATATCGTCGATCTCACCATCGCTATCGAAGAAGCGTTTGCTGATGACGCCGAGATCGAAATTCGCGACGAGGATGCGGAGAACATCCATACCGTCCAGGACATCGTGACGTTCCTGAACGAACACGGGTTGAGCTAAAGCGGATAGGCGCAGTCGACGACCACGGCAGGAACTCAGGGCTTGAGCGTCACCTGCAGCTTCCCGGGGATCACTTTCGCGGCTGTGCCCGTCTGGATCGTGACGTGGGAAAGCGCCGTTGCATCGCCGGGCAGCAGGACATCCACATCCGTGTAGCCGTTGTGGACTGCGCCGGTCGCATTCTTCCCGAACGACACGCTCAGGGCGGCAACATGCAGCTCGTCGCCGTTGGCGTCGGTGACGCGGACGGCGCTATCGAGGGACGCACCATCGGGCTGGAAGTCACCCGCCAGGCGGAACTGCAAGGTCTTCAGGATATCGGCGTTGCGTTCGATCTTCCAGAAGCGCGCTTCTTCGACCAGTCCGGCAGAACCCGAAAGCACATCACTGGCAGCGGGCGTGAAGTATGTGTCCTCCTGCCCAAAGGCAACGCCTGCGCGCGACATCGACTGCGCGAGCGCGATCGTTTCAAAGCTCGCACCGGATGGATCCGCCTGCGCGAACTGGCCGAGGTCCACGGTGACAGGTGCGCCGAACGGTGTGGGCGGGAAAACCGCCACGAGCTGACCGTCGTCGGCCTGCTGCTGCGAGAGCGATCCGAGACGCTTGCCATCGGCCTGCACGATCGTGACCTGTGAGAGCGGTTCCCAACCGGCAGCGGGCATGAACCGAATGATGGTTGCGGACGTCGACCGCGTTGCCGTCACGTCGATGTTGTCGCTAGTGGCAGTCAGCGGTGCGGCGCTCAGCGTCTCGGTGCGCATCAGCGACGCGAAGTTACTGGCGGAAGGTCCACCGAGGTGAAGCGTCCAGGCGCCCTTGATCTGATGTGTCGCGCCGGACGTATTGACATCCACCTCGGACAACGTAAGCGTGAACGGTCCGGGCGCACTGACTGGGGCGACTGCGATGGTGAACGTGTTGTTGCCTGTCCGGACGGTCGGGGGCTGAGGTGTCAGTTGCCTGCCAGCGGGTAGTGCCGCGGGTGGGACCGAAAGGTCGCTTGCCCCCGGATACCCGGGCGCATCCCACTGCACATTCAGTGTCGTCTCGGTGCCAGAGAATGTCGCCGTCTGAACGGTGAGCGTCACGCCGGCGTCGGTCGCCGATACGTTCTCGGCAATGCCAGCGTTGTCTGCCACGCTGGGTGAGGAGAACGGCCCTGTCTGTGCGATAGCAGCTGCTGCAGTGGCAGCCCCGGCGCCAAGGACGACCAGCGAGCTCGCCAGGAGCAAGACTGTACGGTGCTGACGAAGCGGTTGGGGGATGTTCATTGCGTGCCTACCTCAGCGAGCGTTGCGACAGAGTCCGATTGATATGCGATGTTCGTCCCGATGTACGCCGGAGCGTCCCACTTCACAAGACACTCATCGTCGTCGCCGCACCACCCGTCACACACCTCAACTGCGCCAGCCGAGTTCGGTGAAAACCAACTCCAATCGACGTAATCCCACAGTGGAGTGTTGCTGTAGTTGGCGACATTCCACTGCCGCGTCGTCTGAGAGAGAGCCCCTTGTGGGATCACATCGCTGTAGTGTCCAACGAAGCTATCTCCGGTGTTCAGGATGTTGGCGTACAGCTCACTGTAACCCATCGGCACGAACCAGCCCTGGGAGTTCTGTGACCAGTTTCCCCACGCCACGATCTGATTCACATAGGTGTAGTATCCGTCATAGTCATGGACGTACCAGTATGTCGAATATTGCATATATCCGGCGTGAGCCGAGCGTGGCCCGCTAAGAAGATATGCGACAGGCTAAGGTGAGAGACACGGCGAAGAGGCTGAAGTAGGCGGCAATCCTTGGGATGCGTGTCATGGAAAACGACCTCCGAAGCCGTCGGCAGCGGGATTCAGATCGAATTCATGAATCTTTGGTCGCACGTGCGAAGGCCACCGCCGCAGACGCGCGGTTTTCCACGTGAAGGCGTCCAAGGATCGCCTCGACATGATCCTTGACAGTCTCCTGACTGCATCCAAGAAGACGCGCTATCTCTTTGTTGGTCTTGCCATGCCACAAGCGCCAATACCTGCAGCTGTCGATCCGTCAGTTTGTCCAAGCCCGGCATCGAGTTCGCTCCGCGGGCTATCGTACCACGATAATCACTCGGCGTGGCTACTCAAATGACGCCCTCGGAGACCAGATGGTCGTATTCGGCGCGGTCGAGGCCGAGGAGGCCGAGGTAGACCTCTTCGTTGTGCTCGCCCAGTCGTGGCGCACGCGACCGCACCCGCCCAGGCGTGAGGGTGAGCTTAGGCGTGATGCCAGGCTGCAATACTGGGCCGTAGTCATCGCTCTCTACCGTGAGCACCTGCTCGCGCGCGTGCACATGCGGGTCCGCGACGATGTCGCCGATAAGGTTCACCTTCGTGGCCGGCACTCCGTACGCATCCATCGCAGCCTGGCACTCTTCGTAGGTGCGCGGACGGCACCATTCGGCGAGGATCGCGTGGATCGCCTCGTGATTGCGCTGCAGGTTCGCCCTCGGCGTGAACCGCTCATCCGTCACCAGCTCAGGCCGGCCGATCGCATCGCACAGCTTCACGAACGCCCGCTGGGTTGTCGCGTTGATGACGATATACGCCCCGTCCGAGGTCTCGAACTGCTCGGCGGGCACCACGCCCTTGAAGTAGTTGCCGTGGCGCCCGCGCTCTTCACCGTTGAGCCCGAAGTTCGCCACGTGCGCGCCGCTCATGCGCCACACCGCCTCGTAGAGTGCGAGGTCAACGTCCTGGCCCTTCCCCGTCAGGTCGCGATAGCGCAGCGCCGTCAGCGCACCGAACGCCGCAAAGATGCCCGAACCGTAGTCGGCCACGAAATACCCGGGGCGTACCGGTGGCCGGTCCTCGTAGCCCGTCAGTGCTGTGATGCCGGCGAACGCCAGAGCCACCCGGTCGAACCCGCCCTTGTCCTTGTACGGCCCGGTCTGTCCCCACCCGCTGATCCGCACAGCTACCAACCCGGGGTTCGTCTCGCGGAGGCTGTCCGGGGCGATGCCCCACTTCTCCAGCGCGCCCGCACGGAAGTTCTCCACCAGGATATCGGCCTTATCGCAGAGTCGCCGGAACAGCACCTTCCCGTCCGGGTGGTTGAAGTCGAGCGTCACGGATTTCTGCCCGCGATTGTCCTGCGCGAACGACACATTGCCGCGGTTCGCATCGCCGATCTTCGGCTGCTCGACCTTGATCACCTCCGCCCCGAATTCGCCGAGGAGCGTCGAACAATATGGAGCGGCAAGGATCTGGCCGGCGTTGATCACGCGGACGCCTTCGAGCGGCGACGTGGGTTCTGTCATGCGCCGCAGTGTAGCAGGCATGGCTCTTCAGGGCCGAAAATGCCTCGCGGAATGCGAGCTGGCATGGCCTCCAGAATTCAGCGCTCAGCAGTCGAGACTGAGTTAGCCAGCAGATCAGTGATCGGCTGCACCGATTCGTCACCGGGCCCCAATGCCACGCGCCCCGTGTCTCGCAGCTCCGTGAGCGTGTCGCGAAACGCTGCGAACTGCCGCAACATCACCGCAAGCTGGATGTACAACTGGAACCCGAGATGCTGCGCTTCCTGCGGCGTGACAAGCCAGCTGTTGAGTAGTTGTGGGATGCCTCGAAGTTCTGTGGCGGCGCGCTCGATATCGGCCAGCGTCTTTAGCCCATCGAGAAACACCATGTCGGCCCCGGCCGCGCGATAGGCCCGCGCCCGTGAAAGAGCGTCGTCCCATCCATTCGGAGCCAGCGCATCGCTCCGCGCGATGATCACCAGACCTGAGTCCGAACGCGCTGCTATCGCCGCCTTCAGCTTCGCAACCATGTCCTCTTGTGCGATGACACGTTTTCCTTCGAGGAAACCGCACCGCTTCGGCCACTCCTGGTCTTCAATATGGAGCGCCGCCACGCCGGCCCGCTCGTACGCGGCGACCGTATGCGCCACGTTCGTCTCGTTTCCATAACCGGTATCGGCATCAGCCACCACGGGCACGCGCACAGCTGATGCTATGCGCGTAGCATTCGCGGCCATCTCCCCGAGCGCGATGAGCCCCATGTCGGGCAGACCAAAGCTTGCGGCAGTGCCGAAGCCGCTCATGTACACGGCTTCGAAACCCGCTGCTTCCGCAAGCTTCGCCTGCACCCCGTCGAACACGAACGGCGCGAGCACCAGTTCGGCATCCATGGCGTCGCGAAGTCGTCGTCCTGCACTCGTGGGGACACTCACCGGCTGATGTCCTTCATGATGTCGACCGACGCTGCCGCTTCTCCAGGCGCAGGGATCTCGACCACTCGCTCGGGTATGTCATCGTACTCGAGCCGGAGTGCCCGGCTAAGCGTCGCATGAAGGTTGTATGTGCCGATCGCGTAGCTGAGTTCGAGAATGGCCTCATCGTCCAGGAACGCGCGGAGAGCATCGAACACGGCCTCCTGCACACGGCCATGCTCGAGGACCAGGGCATCCACATAGGCGAGCACAGCGCGCTCCTGCGCGTCGAACTCGTCTGACACCTGCCAGGCCGGTATCGCCGCCACCTGTTCGCCCGAGAGACCGGCTCGCCGGGCTCCTTCGGAATGTTGCGAGAACACAAACTGGCTGCCGCCCACAAAGCCCGTCCGCGTCAAAGCTAGCTCGCGGAGCCGCGGCGGAAGGGGACTCGACTTGCGGCTCAGCAGCGCGAAGCCCGCCTGCGCGTGTGCCAGGACGTCAGGCACAAGCGCCCACACCGTCCACCAGTTGCCGGGCGTGCCGGTCGCCGTACCTGGCTCGGCGACAGGATCGCGGTCACCAAATAGCTGCTGGTAGACACGATCAACGTCGGCCGTGGCTTCGGCGCGCGGCACCTCGCGCAGTCGTGGCATGAATCATCCTCCCGGGCGCCGGTAGGCGCCGGCACATTGTGGACACTCGCGACCGTTATCGCACAGGTTCATGCCGGGGCTAGGCTGTTCGCTTCCCACGTCGCGGCATCGGCCGCTGTCGCCGGCTTGTGCCGGATGTCCGATTCGTCGAACACCTTCGTCCAGCACGCGAACTCCAACAGGATCCCGTCCGGGTCCATGAAGTATACCGAGCGTACGAACACGTCGTCGGTCACTTCACGCGCCACGCCCGTCGGGCTGTTGTCATGGTTCAGGATGGGCGACGTCCGGATGCCCTTCTCCTGCAGCTTCGCGACGTACTCTTCGAAGCGCTCCGCCGGGACGTCGAACGCGACGTGGTTCATCGACCCGTGCGCCGTGAGAATTTCGCCGTCGCCGGGCATGTGCGCAGCAGATGCAATGCCTGGCACGGCGCCGGGTGCTTCCGGGAACCAGAAGAACGCCAACGAATCGCCGTTGCCGATATCGAAGAAGAAGTGTTGTCCCATGCCGCGCGGCAGCTCGATCGTCTTGACCAACGGCATGCCAAGTACACCCGAATAGAAATCCACCGTCCGTTGCATGTCTTTGCAGACGAGCGCGAGGTGGTTGATGCCCCGCAGTGCGAACTCAGTGTTCTCTTTTGTGGTAATGCCGGGCTTGGGCATGGCAATCCTCCCGCTGCCTCTGGCAGCTCATATTCGAACGATACAGTCTATCGGGGCCATTTGCATCAAACCCTCGCTGCCCTTGCGGACAGCACCTGCGCGTAGAGACGGAATGCCCATGACGGCGTAGATTTGGGCCATCGTTCCGCTCACGCGGACCACCATCGATAGAAGGGACGAACACAATGCCAGGAAAGCTCGAAGGAAAGACAGCAATCATCACCGGTTCCGGACGCGGCATCGGCGCTGAAGTCGCCAAGCGGTTTGCGAGCGAGGGCGCGCGCGTCATGGTCAACGACCTCGGAGTGTCGGTGAGCGGCGAGACGCCGGACAACACCCCGGCGCAGGAAACCGTCAACGCAATCAAGGCCGCCGGCGGCGAGGCCATCGTCAACTACTCCGACGTGGCCGATATGGAACAGGCCGAGGACATGGTCCGCCAGGTGCTCAACGAGTGGGGACAGCTCGACATCCTCGTGAATGTCGCCGGCATCCTCCGCGATCGCATGGTCTTCAACATGACTGAAGAAGAGTGGGATGCCGTCGTTCGCGTCCATATGAAGGGCACATTCGCGACGACGCGGTTTGCCTCGATCCATTGGCGGCAAGCCCGCCAGGGTGGACGCCTCATCAACTTCACGTCTGGCTCCGGCCTCTTCGGCGCGCCAGGCCAGCCTAACTATGCCGCGGCCAAGATGGGCATCTGGGGCTTCACGCTGAGCTGCGCACGCGCTCTCGGACGTTACGGCGTCACGGCAAACAGCATCGGGCCCGGCGCCGCCACCCGCATGACAGCTACCGTACCGCAGGAACGCCGGCGCGCCGGTGCGCTCGCCGACGACGCGCTCGAGCGCAGCCCCGCCAACGTCGCGACCCCCCTGGTCTATCTCGCCAGCGATGAGGGCGGCTGGATCACGGGCCGCTGCTTCGGGATCAGCGGCTACCGCGTCACTCTCTACAATCAGATCGCGCCGGAAGTTGTGCTGCAGGGCAACGAACCCTGGACGGTCGATGGGCTCTTCGACCAGTTCGAGCCCACGTTCGGCCCCGCCATCCCGCACGAGACGAAGGCCTAACAAGCGCTCTCCCCTCCACATGCGCCAAACGAGAAGCGAGGAGCCGTAGCTCCTCGCTTCTGCTTCGGCCTGCTTTCACGGGGCGCGCTACTGTGCCGAGCCGCCCCGCACCATCGACCCCAGCGCGCTCTCGCTGAGATCCTTCACC
>JAFKFP010000161.1 GCA_017308185.1 bacterium
GAGGGCGCGCCGCTCTCGGTGAAGGGTGCGAAGGGAAGCGGATTGGGGGCGATGGGCCTTGGCCTTGAGAGTGGCCTGATCGAGGCCGGCCGCCTTCACGAGGAGGTTTATGCCAGCCAGGACGCCATCGAGGGACCGAAGGCGTTTGCCGAGAAGCGCAAGCCGAATTGGCAGGGCAGGTGAGGGCAGGTCGTTTCGACATCGCGTAGCCCTGATCGTCATTGCGAAGAGCACGAGCGACGAAGCAATCCAGGTCTTGCTTCATGGCTCTCTGGATTGCTTCGCGGAGCCTGTGCTCGGATAGCGCGGAGCGCGCTGATCCGAGTGCTCGCAGCAATGACGGCTACGGCCCTTGCTCACATTCGCCGTCATGGCCGGGCTTGTCCCGGCCATCTACGTTTTGCTTGTTGAATCTCAGCAAAGCCGTGGATACCCGCGACGAGCGCGGGTATGACGGAGGATAGGGGGTCTGACGCTACTCGCGTTTTATTCAGGCGCGCCAAGCTTACCGCTTCACGCCGTCGAAGATGATCGACTCCGTCCGCCGCGCCAGTTTCTGCACGGCATCTTTCTTGCTGAGGTCGAACCACTCCACCGTCCAGTTCAGCGCGCCGAGCACGAAGATGCGCAGCGGGATGAGTTCGATGTCGGAACGGATTTCGCCGGCCTTCTGTGCGTCCGAGAGCAGGCGGTCCCAGTAGCGCGCATAGGCGCGGCGGATGGCGCGGTGCGGGCCCTTGAGGCGCTCCGGCAACTGGCCGTAGATGCGGATATTGGCGGAGGTGAAATCGCTGGCGTCATGCAGCGCGACGAGATGCGCTTCGATGGCGAGCGCGATCTTCTGGCGATGCGAGATATCGCCGGCCTGCTTGAGCTTCAGTTTCACTCCGTTGAAGACGCGGCGCAGGCCCTCGTCCAGCACTTCGTCGAGGATCGCATCCTTGGAGTCGAAATAATAGTAGATGCTGCCGGCCTGGATTTCGGCGAGGTCGGCGATCTGGCGCAGCGTCGTCGCCGAGTAACCCTGCCGGCGGAACAGCTTGGCCGCCGATTCGAGGATGGCCTCGCGCGATTTCTGCGACTTCGACGCGGTGGATGCATCGGTCGCCTCGCGCGGCACCGCATCACCGCCGGTTGTCGGTCGGCGCCGGCGGGACGTTGCGGGCGCTGGTTTCGCGCGGCTGGTTGATTTGGCTTGCGGCATCGCTGGAAGGGGGCGGCTGGAATCTTGCGTCGTCCGTCGCCTCGGGGCCATGTCGTGCGGCTTCTCGGTTGAAAGGATGATCGGACTGGATGAGTGTGATTTGCGAAGTTTAGGCGAGAATCATGCGCCGCGCTACCGTCGGGTGGTTTGATCCGAAACCTCTCAAGCGACGCATATCGGTACAGCCACTCGACGCAAGTGGCGTTCCGGGTTTGGCGGCATCCTGCCGTACAGCAATCGTGGATCACAGAAAGGGTGCCAGCCGTGGCCAAAAGCCCGTTCTACAACGCCGATCATGAGGCCTTTCGCGACGTCGTGCGCCGCTTCGTCCAGAAGGAGATTGAACCTTACGCCACCGAATGGGACGAGGCCGGGACCTTCCCGCGCGAGCTCTATCGCAAGGCGGCGGAGATCGGCCTGCTCGGGCTCGGCTTCCCGGAGGAATACGGCGGCACGCCGTGTGACAATTTCATGTGGATCGTCTCGGT
>JAFKFP010000252.1 GCA_017308185.1 bacterium
CCCCTGTCGCCGACCCAATCGCCCGCCACAAAGATGTTTGGTGCGCCGGCACCATCGAACCGAGGACGGCCAGCCGCACCATTCTGCGAAGCCAGCAACGAGCGGTTCGAGACAATCATTGACGGGAGGTGCTGCCTCCCCGTGACCGACTCGCGCCAGCCGGGTTGTACGAGATCAGCGAAAGCCTCCATCTCAGCGAGTACCTGCTCGGGGGGAGCATGGAATCCGGGTTCGATATAGCGGACGATCGAGAGCAATGCGCCGCCCTTAGGAGCCAGCCGCGCCTTGACCGAGTGCACCGCGAGATAGATCGGCGCATCCTGCGAGACGACGGTCGTACGCCGCAGCACTGGCAATTTTGACAGCGCAAGGTCGAGGACGGCCGCGCGGACCGGTTCGCTTTCCGCAGCCCAGGCGGCGGGTGCGGCCAGGCCGCCTTCCCGGGTCAGATGCGCGGCTTCATCCGGTGCTACAGCGAGAACGACGGCGGATGCGGCAACGTGGCGGCCGTCAGTCAGCTTGACCCCGCAGGCATAGCCACGGTCGAAGCGCACCGCCTCCACGCGCGCCCCGGTCTCGATCAATACGCCTCCGCGACTTGCGCAGCGGCGTAGCCCATCCACGAGCGACTGCCAGCCGCCGTCGATGAACATCACGCGCGCGCCCTGGAATGGCGCCAGAGCGGCAGCAGCGGACATGCGTGCGGGGTCATGCGTGAAGGTGCCGAGCCGGACCACGCTTTCGAGGTAGGCGCGGACTACAGGCGAGACGCCCTTCGCATCCAGCCATTGCGCAAGCGGCGTGGCCGCCAGGGGCTCCAGGTCGATCCTGGCCAGCCGGAGCATCAGACGTGTGATCTCGAAACGTTCCCTGGCGTTGAACAAACGCGTGGTGAAAAGCGAGCGCGTGTCGGCGACGAAGCGATGGAAGCGTCCATTGCACACCACGAGGTAGCGATCGAGGTCGGGTGTGGCGCCAGTGTAGGCAACGCCGAGGTCGCTGAGCACGGCCTCGGCTGGGCCGCCGAGGTAGAGTGCGTGGGCCCCGCGGTTGAAGCTGAATCCATCGCGCACTACCGTCTCGGCGCGGCCTCCTGTCCTGCCGCTTCGTTCGAACAACGTGACGTTTGCACCGCGGCGAGCGGCATAGGTGGCGGCAGCGAGACCGGCCAGGCCACCCCCGACAACGACGACATCAGTGCGAGCAGCGTCCATGATTTTCCTCCGGCGCCCGGTAGGGCGGCTTCGAAAGAGAGACGAGATAGCTGCCAGGGATGTGACAGGTTGAGTGGCCTCGACTTCCGTACCTGGCGGCCTCGCCATCCTTCGAAGTCCCTGATCGACAGGGCCGGTGGGACGGGCCACAATGCAGCGGCTATGACCGACTACCGAGATATCCTGACTTTCAAGAAAGACCGCCACGCCGTCATCCAGCTCAACCGGCCGGAGAAGATGAATGCGCTGGCCCACAACCTGCGCGCCGAAGTATTCGACGCACTCAAGGACTACGAGGCCGACCCGGAGGTGAGGGTCATCATCATCCGTGGGTCGGGGCGAGCATTCTCGGCAGGCTACGACCTTTCCGGTATTTCGCACACAGACGACGACCGTGACTATGTCGAGAAGCGTAGCGGCCTTCCGAACGTTGGCCCGATCCATCCGGGGCAGGGCCAGTGGCCACAACACCTCCTGAGCGGGTACTGGCAGATCTGGGAGTTGACGAAGCCGGTGATCTCCCAGGTGCACGGTTACTGCCTTGCGGGCGGCACCGAACTGGCGACGATGTGCGACCTGATGTTCGTCGCAGAAGACGCGATCATTGGATACCCGCCGGTGCGCGCGATGACGCCAGTCGACATCTGCTATCACCCATGGAATATGCATCAGAAGAAGGTGCGGGAACTGCTGTACACGGGCGACAGCGTGACCGGGCTCGAAGCGGTCGAGATCGGGTGGGCCAACCGCGCCGTCCCCATTGATCAGCTATGCGACGCCACCGAAGCATTTGCGGAGCGAATCGCGAACGTCGATGGGCCGATGCTGCAGATGACAAAGCGCCAGGTGAACCGCGCCTACGAGATCATGGGCATCCGGACTGCGCTCGCCGCAGGTGGCGACATCCAGGAAATGGGGCGTGCACGGCCCGGCGGCGAGCAATTTGGCCGGATAGCGCGTGAAAAGGGCCTGAAGGCCGCGCTTGACTGGCGCGACAGCCCGTTCGGCGACTATGGAAGCGCTCCTGCCGGCGCGGTGCGGCCATCGATCGCGACATGGTAGGCCAGATCAGCGAGAGCGGAGCCGGACCCGAGGAGGTACGGGCCCGGCGCGCGTTCGCCGATAATCCGCTCCACGAACTTATGGGCCTCACGGTCGACGACGCCGGGGTTGGATTCGCGCGCCTGCGCATGCAGACGAACCGCCTCACCGGCGGGCAGGGCGAGGGCGCCATCGGCGGGGGCGTCGGCGGGAGCGTGCACGGTGGTCTGCTGGCGGCGCTCGTGGACATCGCAGCGTTGCAGGCAGTCGTGCATTCGCTGCAGCCAGGGGACCGGCCGGCCGGCACAGCGGACCTCGGCATCACGTATCTGAGGCCAGCGATGGGCGATTCGATCGTGGCCGAGGCCACGATCCTGCGGAAGGGACGCCAGATGGTCGTGATCGAGGTGGCGATTACCGATGCTTCGGACCGTTTGTGTTCGAAGGCACGCGTGATCTATGCGCTACGGCAGGAGGCGCGCCCGGGCACCGCGTGAAGCGGTGGGCGGCGGTGGCCACGCTGCGGCGTACGACGACCGTCGGTCACCCATCCTGACGCGAGATCCAGGAGCGACCGCCACCAACACAGTCTGGAGCTCAGACAAGTTGGCCACCGCGCCACCTTCCGGTAGATACTTCCTTCCCCGGGTGACCGTGCAATAACGGAACGATGTCGAGGCGTCCTTCACATCGTTCCAGCTCGGTAGCCCGAACAGGGATCGGCGCAACGTCGGATTCCCGCTTGCGCACAGAAGCGGGTTTCCCGGGCCAAATCGGGCTGACGCCCATTGGGTTTTTGGAGAGGAACCGTCCAGAGATCAGCACAAAGCCGTCAGCGGGTGTGGCGTTATGCGTCTAATGCGGCACCACACGATGGGAGAATCGTGTGGTGCCCCATTAGACGGGTGGTTCAGCCGCAAGATGTCGGAGAATACAATACGGCGACGGTCCCCCGAAGATGGGCGACCGCCGCCTGAGTACACTGGTCCGCTGACTCAAGCAGCGAGTGCCGCCTCTTCATCAGCCAGTTCATCCTCGGGCTGCAGTTGAGTCTCCAGCGTTTCGCTGTGAGCTCGACCGGGCAGGAAGAGCGCAGCGGCGAGCATCGGCACTGCCAGCAGCGCGGCGCTCAGCAAGAAGCCGGTGCCGATGGCATCCACAAACCCGGCGTTCGCAACACTCAGCAGATGTCCGGCCGCCTCGGCCGGTAACGAATGCGCCAGAACGGTGGCGACGCCGAGCCCGTCGCCCGCCTGGTGTATCACTTCTGCGGGCATGTTGCCGGCCAGCCCATGCTCGACGTTCGAACGGTAGGCACCGCTGACGACGCTGCCGATGGCGGCGACACCGAGCGCTGCGCCAAGTTCGCGACTGACATCGTTGACCGCCGAGGCCACCCCGGCTTCCGCCGGAGGCACAGAGGACATCACGATGTCCGTGAGTGGGACCAGGCCGAGGCCACCGGCGAGCCCGAAGAAGAAGATTGTCGCGATGAATTGGAGAGTGCTGGTGTCGGCGTTGATGGTCGAGAGCATAACGAGCCCGATGGCGAGCGAGGTCATTGCCGCGACGACAAGCAGCTTCGGCCCGAACCGCTTCACGAGTATCGCCGAAAGCGGCGCACCGATGCCCATCGCGATGGCGCAGGGAATGCTCAGCGCGCCAGCGTCGAACGCTGTCCGGCCCTGGACGAACTGGTAGAACTGGGTGAGGAAGAAGAATGTCACGGACACACTGAAGAAAACGAGTCCGATGATCACGACAGCGGCCGAGAACTGACGGTTCTTGAAGAACTGCAGCGGGAGCATCGGGTTGGCGGACCGTATCTCGACCACGGCGAAGGCAATGGCAGCGAGGGCGGCCCCGAGAAAAGCCATGCCGACCAGCGGGGACATCCAGCCCGCTTCGCCGCCGCGGATAATGCCGAACACCAGAGAGGTGAGGGCGGTAGTACCGAGAACGGCTCCCGGGATGTCGAGGCGGCGGCTGCGCGCGTCTCGCGACTCAGGAATGACCAGCAGGCCGGCGAGTGTCAGGGCGGCGGCAGGCAGATGCAGCCAGAACACGGTCTGCCACTGGAACGCGTCGACCACGTAGCCGCCGAGCGCAGGACCGAACCCCATTCCCAGGCCTGTCGCGGCTGTCCAGACACCGATCGCCTTTGCGCGCTCATGCGCGGGAAAGACGTTCGTGATGATCGACAGTGTGGCAGGCATCACCAGCGCGCCACCGATCCCCTGGACCGCGCGGCCGAGGATCAGTTGCTCCGAATTGGTCGAGAGAGCCGCGACGGCTGCACCTGTGGCGAAGATGCTCATGCCGATGCCGAACCAACGGCGGCGGCCGAAGAGGTCGCCGACGGTGCCCCCCACCAGGAGCAGCCCGGCGAGCATGAGGACGTAACTGTCGACGATCCACTGGAGTTGTGACGTGGAAGCGTCAAGGTTGCGGGCGATAGAGGGCAGGGCGGTGTTGACGATCGTGTTGTCGGCGAAGAGCGTGAATGCGGCGAACGATACGACGGCCAGTGCCCACCAGCGGCGCGGGTGTCCGGTTTCTGGCGGCCTGGCGGCGACGGCTTGAGGGTTTGCAGTAATAGCCATGGGAAACTTCCTCCGTTGAGATGCCGTCATCGTCCCGCCGGTGGTCGCGGGCCGAATCGCTCGCACGGGTGAACACGAGGGGTGATCCTCGCCTCGTGGTGAGGGTGAGTGGGGACAGCACGCGGGTGAGCTCGTGTTCGAAGTGCCTCTCATGCGCCCATCCGAAGAGCACAAAAAGGGCCGCCCCCTGGGGGCGGCCCTTCCTGCACAAGGTGACGGTGCCGAAGCGGCCTACGCGTCGCGGCGCTTCAGGACGACATAGGCGGCGCCGAAAGCCGCTGCCACCCAGCCGACCACCAGCACCGCCGCGATCGCCGGAGCGTGGTAGGCCGGCTGGGGAGCGATGTGCCCCACGGCCGCAGCAGCGATCGCCTTCGACGGCAGCACGCTCATCACGTGCTCCTGCCACCACGGCGGAAGCAGCCCGCCGAGGATCTCCGGCACAAAGCTCAGCGCCAGGACAGTCGTAATCGCACCTGCCGTACTGCGAAGGAGCACGCCCGCGGCCACTCCCATCAGCGGGAACACCGCGGCAAGCACGCTCATCGCCGCCAGCACACGAACGGTGTCGGGGTTGGTTAAGCTCGCCGTCGGCATTCCCGCCGATTCGTAGATGAACTGGGAGACGACGAACATCCCCAGAACAGCGATCAGCCCGGTCGCGATCGTGACCCCGGCAACAACAGTCGCCTTCGCCGCAAGCACCTGACCGCGCCGGGGAGTCGCCGCCAGCGTGAGGTGGATCATGCCGCTCGTGTATTCGCCTGCGGCTACGCTCACGCCGATGACGACGAGCGCGATGGTCGAGAGCAGCGTCCCATCGAGCGGCCATGTCACCGGGTTGAAATTGGCGTACATGTCCTGCCGGTGCGCATCCCACGTGTTGCCGATGGCCGCACTCCTGAGTGCCGTGAAGCCGAGCGCCAGCAAAATACCAAGCGCCACGCAGATCCAGGTCGAACGCAGCGATGTCAGCTTCGTCCACTCCGAAGCCAGTGTGTCTCGGAACCGCACGCGCGGCGTAGAAACCGTCCGTGCGGCGATGGGTGCGGTTGTTGGAGTGCTGGATGTTGCCGTGGTCATGATCGGGCCTCCTCCCTGACGAGTGCCGAGTATTCAAGGGTGTTGTGGGTGAGTTCCATAAAGGCTGCCTCGAGGCTCACGCGATACGGAGCCAGCTCGTGCAGTCGGATGCGGTGGTCAGCTGCGATGTCACTGATGCGCGCGGCGTCCAAACCTCTAACCACGATTGCGCCCTCCCCGTGGGTGATGCTTGCTCCGGCACGCTGCAGGAGCGGTGCCAGTTCGCCGGCCTGGGGCGAGACCACGCGCACCTGTGCGCCGGAGACCTGTTGACGAAGCGTTTCCACGTCGATATCGGCGACGACTCGACCGCGGCCGATGACGATGACGTGGTCGGCAGTCTCCTCCATCTCGGTCATCAGGTGGCTCGAGACGAACACCGTCCGGCCCTCTGCCGCGAGCCGCTTGAGCAGCGTGCGGATCCACCTGATCCCCTCGGGGTCGAGCCCGTTCACCGGCTCATCGAATAGCAGGATGCGCGGGTCTCCGAGGAGCGCACACGCGATCCCGAGCCGCTGCGACATGCCGAGTGAGAATGTACCGGCCTTCCGTCCCGCGACCTCCGAAACGCCGACGATGTCGAGTACTTCCCCAACGCGGCGTTCCGGGATTCGGCTCGCCTGCGCAACCCAGCGCAGATGCTGGCGAGCAGAGCGGCCACCCTGCACCGCCTTCGCATCCAGCAGCGCGCCGACTTCGCGCATCGGCGCGGCGAGGCTGCCGTACTCCTTGCCGTCGAGCCGGACTGAGCCGCTCGTCGGCCGGTCCAGCCCAAGGATCATGCGCATCGTCGTCGACTTCCCCGCTCCGTTTGGCCCAAGGAAGCCGGTGACGATGCCTGGTTTTACGTCGAACGAGAGCCGGTCGACGGCGGTGACGTTTCCGTACCGCTTGGTGAGTTCGCGAACTTCTATCATTGCTGGCGAAACCTCTCTGTGTGATGACACGAGGTTCGCGCCACGGCGCCAGCCGGCCATCGCCCGGAGGGGTGAAACGCCAGGGTGATTCCGCTGGCTACACCAGTCCGCGTTCGCGCGCCCGCGCGATCGCCTGCGTGCGGCTGTGGACATCGAGCTTGCCGTACACGTTCCGCAGGTGCGTCTTCACCGTATCCAGCGAGACCACGAGTTCGTCGGCGATTTCGCGATTCGCCGCCCCGAATACGAGGAGGCGAAGCACGTCGAGTTCACGCTCACTCAGGTCGTCGGGCTGCGCCTCACGTTCCCTGGCAGAAACGGCAGACTGGCCAGCAAGCAACAACAGGCGCGTCGCGTACGCTGCGTGCGCGCCACCAGCGGCGGCCTGTCGGAGGAGCGCGAGCGCAGGCGCGCCTTCATCCAGGAGCGTGCGCGCGTACGACTCGCGATCCGCTGTTGGCAAGAGCTTGCGGAAGGCATCCGTGGCCTCGCGTTGCTCACCGGACTGCCAGAGCGCACAGGCCTCGAGCAGCCTCGCAACCACTACCGTTCCCTCGCGTCCTGCTGTCGCCGCGGCCTCGGCTATACGACGTACTAGTGGCAGCGCATCACGTGCGCCGCCGGTCGCGATCCGGACGCGCGCCCAGACCAGCAAGCAGTACTCGTTCGTGAAGTCGGGCTCGGAATCGGGCTTGAAGCCGGAAGCTGACGCCCACTCCTCTGCCGCCTGCACGTCACCCAGCTGTAGCCGCAATTGCGCGATCCGCGCCGGGTACATCCGGTTACCCTGGACGGTCTCGACCGGCAGTGCGCGTTCTTCGAGCTGACGCAGCGAGGTGCGTGCGGCGTCGAGCCGCCCACGAGCGAGTTGGGTACGAGCGAGCGTTGCTTCGGGAGGGGTCCACAGCCCCGGGCTCGAACCGGGCGCGCCCAGCACGAGGCAGCGTTGCACCTGCTCCTCAGCTTCGTCCAGCTCGCCTCTTTCGTAGTGCCATTCCGCCGCGGCGCCGTGCAACATCCCGAGCGCGGGAAGCGCATCTTCCTCGTACGACCACTCGAGTGCACGTTGCAGATGCTCGCCAGCGTCCGTCACCTTCCCGCAGTTCATCAGCCGGTAGTAGTCGACAACGAACAGGCCCGTAGCGCCCGCAAAGAACCGCGTTTCGAAACTCCGTCGCGCGCACGCATGCAGTTGTGGTCCGCGCTCCGGCGCCCATCCCTCATAAAGCACGAGTTCGCGCAGCATGGCCAGGCGCGCGTGTCCCGGGTCATCTGCCGGCAGTTCTGCAGCTGCCCGGTCGATTACTTGCAGCGCATCTTCGTGCTTGCCGCGGAAGTACAGGACATAGACACGCACCAGGTTCGCGACCGTGCCCAGCGCATAGAACTCCACGTCTTCGAAGCCCTCCGGGTGCTCACCGGAGCGTCGTACCAGCGCTCCCGTCCGCTCCAGCAAGTCCTCGGCCTCCGAAACCCGGCCTGCCAGAACCTTGCTGAGAGCCAGCTGGAGCGCCAGCCGTGGCCGGCCCTCGAGTTCGGCGCGAGGCACGTCGGCCATCCACTGCCAGAATGCCGGCGTCAGGAACGTCCCGCGTACAGAGGCCTCCGGCATTGCTCGCTCCATCAGGTCGAGCGTCCACGGCACATCCCCCGATGCCCGCGCGTGACCGATCGCTTCGTCGAGCAGATCCTGTCCCGCGAACCACTCACCCGCCCGCCGGTGCAACTTCTGCTCTTCGCCCCGCAGCCGCTGCTCGAGGAGCTTCCGCAAGAAGTCTCGGAAGAGATGGTGGTAGCGGTACCACCCACCGACATCGTCCAGCGCGAAGGTGAACAGATTCGCGCGGCTGAGCTCTGCCAGTCGTGCTGCGCCACCCTCGAACCCGCTTACCGCATCCGCGAGCGGACCGTTCAGTCGTTCAAGTACGGATGTCCGCAACAGGAACGCCTGGACCGTTTCGTCTTGCGCCGCCAGCACCTCTTCGGCCAGATAGTCGAATACGAAGCGGTGCGATCCGCCAAACGCCTCGATGAACGGCCCTGCATCTCCCTTACCGCGCACCGAGAGGGCGGCGAGCTGAAGCGCCGCCGGCCAGCCCTCCGTACGAGATTCGAGCGCCGCCACCTGCTGCTCCGAGAGGCCCAGTTGTTCGAGCCCATTGAGGAACCCCGAAGCCTCATCCGCAGTGAACCGGAGGTCGTCGGCGCGTACTTCGAGGAGCTGCCCACGGGCCCGAAGCCGCGCCACGGGCAGCCTCGGGTCCCGCCGCGTGCCCATGATCAGATGCATGTTCGTCGGTAGCCGTTCGAGCAACGACCGCAGCGCCGCATCAACGCGTTCCGATTCGACCAGGTGATAGTCGTCGAGCACCAGCACGGCCGGCCGCTCGAGCGTGCCGACATGGTTCACGATCTCGACGACCAGTGCCTCGACGCTGAGATCCGAGTCGTTCGATGTTCCCCAAGCCCGGTTCGCCGCCTCGGACAGATAGCGGGCGAAGTGCGCGGCGTCGCTATCGCTCTCATCCAGCGAGACCCAGGCGACCGCCGCCTCCGCAGCGAACCGTTCGAACCACGCGAGCATCAGCGTGGACTTGCCGAAGCCCGCAGGGGCCGAAACCAGCGTAAGCGGTACTGCCAGGACGTGATCTGCAAGTTCCGCGAGCCGTGGCCGCGCAAGCCTCTCACGCGTGCGAGGTGGCTGGAGTTTCGTCTCCAGCAATGTCGTCGACCCGTCGGGCAACCGTTCAAACTCCTGGGTGGCATTGGTCACCAATTATGGTAACCGCCGCTCTGCCGACGCGCATTTCCCCCTTCGAATAATCCTTTGGGGTGATTCGAACGCGCGGCGTGGCCGGCACGCTTGGAGCATCTCAAATCGATAAGGAGCCCAAACAATGGCACTCGCAACCTGGTGGTACGAAGATGGACAGCCCGAACTCGACCTGCTCGAAGGCATGACCGTAGTCACCCCCACCGACGACGACATACTCGCGTCCCTTGCCCAACTGCCCATCGAAGAGGTCGCGCGGCGCCGGGAACTCGGTCACCGGCCCTACCTCGCGTCCATCCGCGGTGAACCAGCAGCATACGGCTGGGTCGCAACCCGCACGTGCGACATCGGGGAACTTGACCTCGCGTTCCAACTGCCCGCCGGGAACCGCTATCTCTGGGACTTCGCGACGCTTCCGCAATTCCGCGGGCGTGGCGTGTACCCTTGCCTTCTCGCCGAAATCATCCGGCGCGAATCGCCGCCTGCGACCCGACTTTGGATTATCCACGCGCCGGAGAACCTACCATCCGCGGCAGGCATCAACCGGGCCGGCTTTACGCCGGTCGCTGAGCTGTCCTTCGATGAATTCAGCAATACCGCGCTGGCGCCAGCGACGGACACGGACCGCGCCGACGTGGCCGCCGACCTCCTGAATG
>JAFKFP010000253.1 GCA_017308185.1 bacterium
CGTTGTTGGGGATGGGCGGGATGATGTGGGAGAGTACGAGCTCGCCGATACCCGCGCCTGCAGCCAGCTTCGCGATGTCCTCCACGGGGATGTGATAATCGGGCACATCGCCGAGCATGTCGGCCTCGCGGTTGCGCCCCTGCCCGCGGAGACCAGCCTGGAGCAACCCGAGCATCGGGACATTCAAAGCTTCGCAGACCAGCATGTCGACACCCTGGGATGCGACAGCGAGCGATTCGCAGAAGGTGGTGTCGCCCGACAGTACCACCTGACGGCCATCGAAGTTGGCGCGGTAGCCGAAGGCAGGCACGACCGGGAAGTGATTGACTTCGAACGATTCGAACCCCAGACCATCGATATCGAGGAACGCTTCCGGAGTCTGCGCGACGGGCAACTCGGTCACATTGATCTTCATGCCGTCGGCGGCGAGCTTGTCGCCATGGTGGGCGAGACGGAACCCGACATCGCGCCGCAGCGCCATGAGGAAGCCATCGCACATCTCCTGCGTCCCCTCAGGGCCATACACCTGGAGCGGCTTCGTCGCGCCGCTCGTCCAGCGCTGGAAGAGGAAGTCCGGCACATCGGTAATGTGGTCGGTGTGCATGTGCGTGAAGATCGCGATGTCGATATCCGCCGGGCGAATGCCGGCCGGCACCAACCGCCGCGCCGCACCCCAGCCGCAATCGACCAGGACGTGCGTATCTCCGGCGACGACCACCTGGCCGGCGCCGCAGCGGTCGGTGTAGCCCAACGGGCTGCCGGTGCCGAGAAAGACAACTTCGAACCGCGATGACATAGACACATGGCCTCCAACAAAAGCGTGGCGGCCATCAGCGGGCGCCCGGGCCCGCGCATCAGCTAGGCGGGCCGGGCGCGGGCTCGAGGAGGACGGCCCCTCGCGAGGATGCTACGAAGTGGCACGCGGCATGTCAATAATATTTGGCACGTGATGAGACACGAAATTGCCGAATCTCCCGGGCCTAACCGAATGCAGAGGCGAAGATAGCCGTGGCAGCGCGAATGACGGTTGCCGCGACGTCCGCCTCATCGCGCCCGCGCACGACAAGTCCGTCGAAGGTTTCAAACGAAAAGAGGACCTGGAGTGCGGCCAGGATCTCGCCCCGTGGGATGGCCTCGATTGCGTCGAGTTCCGGCCGGAAGTAGTTCGCCACCTGGGTATCGAGCATGATGCGGTTGCGTTCGAGCTCTTCGTGTATGAGGGGCCGAAATGGTGCGCGAAGACGCATGACGCGGGCAGCGGGCGCGCCCCGCGAATAGAGGTTGATACGTTGCTCGGTGAGCGCGGCGATGCGCTCGGGCAATGGTGCGTCGTTCGCGGCGGCCGGGGTAGCGTACTGGTCGAGCCGTTCGTGCATGCGGCGGATGGCCGCGCGCCCGAGCGTTTCCATGTCCTCGAAGTAGCGGAAAACAGAACGGCGTGAGACTCCCGAACGGTCCGCCACTTCCTGTGCGCCTGGGTCCAGGTTGCCCTCGTCGAAGAGCTCGAGCATGGCGTCGACGACGGCCAGGAGATTCCGGTGGCGCGAAGCACGGCGGCCATCGATGGGCCGGGACAAGTCGGTTGTGGCAGCGGTCATGCGGGTATTGTCGCAAGTGGTGTCGCGCCTGGGAAGGGAAGCGGTACGTGGCGCCAGCAGGCCGGGCGGACGCGGGGTAGCGGGCTCGCCTGTAGACTGCTGGTGCGCCTGCCGGGCGCTCTTCAATGCTGGAGGTATTTCATGTCGCGGGTGCGAGTTCACAACTTCTCGATATCGCTCGATGGCTTCGGAACGGGCGAAGGCCTGACCATCGAGGCTCCATTCGGACATGCGGGGCACCGCCTGCACGAATGGATGTTCGCCACGCGCGCCTGGGGCGAAATGACAGGCCAGCCAGGAGGCAGCACCGGAGTCGACAATGCGTTCGCACAGCGGAATGGACCCGGGATCGGTGCGGAAATTATGGGCAGGGGCAAATTCACCACGCAGACCGGGCCATGGACGGACCTCGGGACAGAGGACGAATGGCGCGGCTGGTGGGGCGATAACCCGCCGTTCCACACCCCGGTGTTCGTGCTCACCCACTATCCCCGGCCGTCGATCGAGATGGAGGGCGGCACCATGTTCCACTTCATCGATGCCAGTCCGCAGGAGGCTCTCGACCGCGCGCGGGCAGCAGCCGGCGACCTCGATATCCGCATCGGGGGCGGCCCGACCATGGTGCGCGAATTCCTTGCTGCCGGGCTGATCGACATGCTCCACATCGTTCAGGTGCCAATCCTGCTCGGGCGCGGCGAGCGCCTGTGGGATGGGCTCGAAGGCATGGACGAGCGCTACGCAATCGAGACGGTGGCCTCGCCGAGCGGCATCGTGCATCTGACGTTCACGCGCCGCCCGTGATGGTCACGCCAATTCAACCAGGGCGTGGCCCGCTGCCCCTGCGTTCTCCCTAGTGATGGTGCTCCGCTTCGTACACGAGCGCTTCGGCTTTGTCGCGGTTGATCGTCCCGTCGGGGTGTTGCGGAGGCGAGTAGATGGTGTACAGCTTGAGCGGCTCCGAACTCGACGTGTTCAAGATGTTGTGGGTCGTGCCCGCGGGGATGACGACGATCGATCCGTCACCAAGTTCGGTGCGCTCGCCATTGAGGATCGCGGCGCCTGTGCCGGACTCCACGCGGATAAACTGGTCACCGTCACCGTGTGTCTCCGTGCCGATCTCTTCGCCCGGCTGCAACGCCATCACGACCAGTTGCATGTGTGGGGCCGTGAACAGCACTTCACGGAAATATCCGTTCTCGAGCGTCTTTGTTTCGATGTTCGTCGTGTATCCCGCCATGGGCCTGCCCTCCTCGGTCCGGGAACCCGGCGCGCGGCCGTTTGCCGCGGTGTGCCGCTGTATAGAGAGGATACCATGGCAGGTGGCGCCGGTGTGCCGTATTGCACACAACGGGATTCGGGGCCGCAGCCCCTTCGCGTTCGCCCGCAGGTCGCGGCGGCAATCGTGTGGTAGCGCGTGCGGGATTCGAACCCGCGATCTCCGCCTTGAAAGGGCGGCGTCCTGGGCCTCTAGACGAACGCGCCACAAGTCCGCGAGTTCCAAGGTTAGCATGACTCGGGGAACAGGAAACAGCGAACCGGGTCCCGGCTCGAAGGTTACAGCCCGCCGTTGAACGAGGCGAAATCGAAGTATTGGTTGAGGCCCGTGAGGTTGCCGGTAATGAGCAGGACGCCGACGCCGACGAGCATGATGCCGCTTGCGAGTTCGATCACGCCGGTGTGGCGCTGGATCTTGCGGATCGCCGGCATGAGATCGGAGATGGCGAGCCCACCGATGAGGAACGGGATCGCGAGGCCGGCTGAATACGCTGCGAGGAGATACGTGCCGCGGAGCGCGCTGCTCGAATCGGCGGCGAGGGTAATGATGCTCGCGAGGATAGGCCCGATGCAGGGCGTCCAGCCGAGCGCGAACGCCCCACCAAAGAGCGCCGACCGCGTGTACCCGACGCCGTGGTTCTTGCCGAGGCCCGTCTCGAATGTGCGCGAAAGGAACGGGATTTCCAGGTAACCCGCGTATCGCAACCACAATGCGACGAGCACGACCGCGAGCATGATCAGACGAACCCGGTCCTCGTGGAGCCGCGCAACGTTCGCGAGAAAGAAGAAGACGGCCGTCAGGATGAGGAGCGCGACAGCGGACTTCAACGGGTCACGGCGGCCAGATGAAGGGATGAGGAGGACGCCCATGAGGACAAGTACGACGCCCGCCCATTCGGTGAGGTCGCGCTTATTGTCCTGGAGGAAGTAGAAGCCGAGCAGGCCAGCCGCGCTCCCAATGGCAATGAACACGAACGAAAACGCCGCCACGAACACGAGCGAGTGCGTGAATGTGACCCGGCGGGAAGCGGTAATGCGCCCCTCTTCGATGCCGGCGCCGGAGATGTGGGCGAGGTATATCGGCACCATCGGCAGGACGCACGGCGAAACGAACGAAAGGAGGCCCGCGGAGAACGCGAGTAGCGGGCCGGCAGGTCCTTTGAGAGAGAAACTCGAACTGGTGAGCGGGCCTATGGCGAAGGCCGCGACCGGGATCAGCACGAGCAGAGCGAGTGCCGTATACAGCACCGCCCGGCTGCTCACCCGGTGGCCGAACATGGTCTGCGTGGTCATGGGCTCCGTGGCATCTCCGCGCGTGGTCTTCCTTTATGATACGACGGCCCGGCCGAACGGACGCCCCCTGCGGTGTGGGCCCGTTTACGCGGACAGCCCCCGCAGTTTGCGCCGGTTAGCGGAAAGGGTTCTCGCCGGGAGCACGTGGGCTCTCGGATTGCAGGCCGAGCAGGCGAAGGCGCGCCGAATCGTAGCGTTCCTTCGCGCGTGATTCGCGGTTGAGCAGGCCCTTCAGTTGGTCCGGGCCAATCGCCTCGCCATCGAGGAAGACGCGGTGGAGGTGTTCGAGTTGCCTGTGCCAGGCATCCCACGCTTCGCGGTAGGCAGACTGTGCAGCTTCATCAACGAACGGCATGGGCGGGTCTCCCTCGCTTCTCTGGAATGCCCGGTTAGGGGTCGATGAGGACGCCCGGGTTTAGCACCGCGTTTGGGTCGAGCGTCCGCTTTATTGCACGGAGCGACTCAGCGAAAAGCTCGGGGCGCTGCTGGTCGTACCACGGCCGGTGCTGACGCCCGACGGCATGATGGTGCGTGATCGTGCCGCCCATCTTCATCACGGCATCGGAGGCGACCTTCTTGAACGCCCAGGCCTGCTCACGCGGGTTTCCCGCCCGGTATGCGCCGGCGAAGGTGTAGTACGGGGCAGGGCCGTCGACATAGACATGGGTGAAGCGGCAGTTCAGCGTCCCGCCACCGAAGATGTCGTTGAGCGCCCGGGTGCACTCTTCGCGCACGACGCGGTCAAACTCCGGCCAGCGATCCCACGTGATGGCGGTTTCGAAAGTGCCGCCAACCATGCCCAGTCCAGCCGTGAGCCCTCCGCCGCGCGGGATGAAGGCGTCGCGCCACGCACCGACCGCGCCGCCACGGCCCGTGGGTGCGCCTGTTCCGTCGTCGATCTGGATCTCGTCGTCGGGGATGACGCCCCCGGCGGCGCGTGCGATTTCGATGGCAAGAGCCATGTTCGCACGCTGCGACGCGACTGCCGATTCGAAGCTGATAATGAGCACGGCCTGTTTGCCGTCGAGCCCTGCGCTACCGCGGGCAAGTTCGGGGTCAAGCAGACGAAGATTCGCGGGCCAGAGCTTCGCCTGCACAATTTGCCGCGTCGCATCATAGCCAGCTTCCCAGGACGGGAACGTCACGCCGGCAGTGGCACGGAATGTGGGCCGGTCCTGGATGCGCATCCACGCCTCCGTGATGATCCCGAGGATGCCTTCGCTGCCGAGCACCATGCGGTCCGGGCTCGGGCCCGCGCCGCTGCCCGGGAGCCGCCGCGATTCCCACCAGCCGCGCGGCGTGAGCATGCGCACCGACTCCACGAAGTCATCGATGTGGGTATGGTTCGTGGCATAGTGGCCGCCGGCGCGCGTCGCGATCCAGCCGCCGAGGGTCGAACCGGCGAAGCTCTGCGGGAAGTGCCGCAGCGTGTAGCCGTGCGGCCGAAGCTGGTCTTCGAGGTGCGGGCCGAACACGCCGGCCTGGATGCGCGCCGCGCGCGAGACGCGGTCGATTTCGAGCACCTGGTCGAAGCGGTCCATATCGATCACGACGATGGGGCCGCGGTCTTCGGGGGGCGTGACGCCTTCCACCACGGAGGAGCCGCCACCGAACGGGATCGTGCAGTAGGAGTTGTCGGAGCACCACTCGAGGATGGCCGCCAGTTCAGATTCATCGCCGGGATGAGCGACGATGTCCGGCGGGTTGGGGTACTCCCCGGTGATGTGGTAATCGCCGCGCTCGTTGCCATACGAGTGGTACGCGCGCTCCCAGTTGTCCTGGTAGCAGAAGGACGCGAGCGCGGGCGGTGGGGTGATGCGTGGCGGACGGAGGGTGAGTTCGGACGCATCGGGGATGTGGGGCGCCGTGAGCGTCACGCCAAGCCGCTTTGAAAGCTCCGCCGCGCGAGCGGCCCGCTGTTCATCGGTGGGCTGCTCGGATTCGAGCCCAAACATCCAGAGGCTCCGGCGGGGTTTCGTAACGGTGGTCATGGCGCCCTCCCTGTCTGCGGGATTCTACTCGATCGGGGTCATGCGCAAAGTATCCCGGCAATACCGTCGCGGGTGTGTGGAACGGCGGTTTTGTACAAGACCCCGCGCGCCGGCGTGGGCTAGGATCTGATACACGGGTGGTTGTGCCCGAAAGGAGACGCAGATGATCGAAGCGCCGCCGAATGGAATGCCGCAGTTCTACCCGAGTCTGACGTACCGCGACGCTCTGGCCGCGATCGCCTGGCTCAAAGATGCGTTCGGGTTCGAGGAGCTGATGGTCCACACGGGAGAAGGCGAGCGCGCCCGCCAGGTCGAACACGCCGAGCTGCGGTTCGGGACCGGTGTGCTCATGCTGGGCAGCCCGCGGCCCGACCGCCGCTGGCAGGATCAGCAGACTCCGTATTCGTACGTCGCTGACGTGGATGGCCATTGTGCCCGGGCGAAGGCGGCAGGGGCGAAAGTCACCACGGAACCTCACGATAACGACTACGGCGGCCGCGGCTACGCGGTGCAGGACCTGGAAGGCAATGAGTGGTTCTTCGGTTCATACGTCCCCGGGACGGATTAGAGGACTCAGGGACTCAGGACTCACGATCGGAACTCGGAACTCGGGAGGAGATGATGGGACAAACGATCATGGCTTACCTGTGTGTTGATGGCGCGGCGGAGGCCATCGCGTTCTACACAAAGGCGTTCGGCGCGAAGGAACGCTACCGGTTCCCGATGGAGGATGGCAAAATCGGCCATTGCGAGATGGAGATCGGAAACAGCGTGATTGCGCTTTCGGACGAAGCGCCCGAACTGAACGTCGTTTCGCCGAGAAAGCAGAGCGGGCATTCGCTTTCCATCGTCATGGACGTTGAGGACGTGGACGCGGTGTGGCAGCAGGCGCTCGACGCCGGGGCGGAAGTGGAACGGCCGCTCAAGGACGAGCCCTACGGGCGCGCCGGCTGGATTATCGACCCCTTCGGGCACCGCTGGAGCATCATGCGCACCAACCCCAGCTTCGACCCCGCATCGATGGGTATGGAGCTGCCTGCGTGAGGGCCGGGGTGGACGGTGATCCGCTGACGCGCGTGCGGAGCATCTGCATGGCGTTGCCCGAGACGTCCGAGTCAGAGAGTGGCCGGCCGGTCTTCGCGGTGCGCAAGAAGTCGTTCGTGATGTACATGGACGACCACCACCGCGATGGACGCCTCGCGCTCTGGTGCAAGGCCGCGCCCGGCGCGCAAGAGGTGTTGACGGACGCGGACCCCGATCGGTTCTTCGTGCCGCCGTATGTTGGCCCACAGGGGTGGGTGGGCGTGCGGCTGGACCGGCCACCGATCGATTGGGAGATGGTGCAATCGCTCATCGAAGCGGGATACGTGATGCAGGCCCCAAAGCGAGTCGGCGCCGCGTTCCTCGCGGAGCGAGCCTCGCCCGCAGAGTAAACTGCGCATCGGGAGGGTGGAGATGGACGAGAACGAATATGGCGCCGGAGCGTTCGAGCGGTTGCGCCAGATCTGCATGGCGTTCCCCGAAGCCGAGGAAGAGCCGTTCGGCGGACACACCGCGCCATCATGGCGCGTGCGTAAGAAGATCTTCGCCATGGGCGGCGACGGCACGGGGCGCGAAGTGGTCACATTCAAGGCCGCACCCGGCGCGCAGGAAGTGCTCGTGAGCGCGGCTCCACAGCGCTTCTACCGCCCGCCGTACATCGGCCACAAAGGCTGGGTGGGGGCGTGGCTCGACGCCAGCGACATCGACTGGGACGAACTCGCGGCGCTCATCGACGAGAGCTACCGGATGATCGCGCCGAAACGGCTGGTGCAGCAGCTCGACTCCGGCCGGTGACGCCGGTTGCCATGCGGGGCTGGCTTTCCTAGCCTTCACACATGCGATCCGACGAAGCATTGCGGGTGACGCGCCACGAATCCGCGCTCGGCGAGTGGGAACTCGCGTACCGCCGGCCCGCGGCAGCACTTCAGCCGTTCGTCTACCCGTATTGCGGCTACACCGAAGCGTCGACGGCGTTCACCGACCGGCGCGAGGTGCCGGGACTTTTCGTGCCTGTGATTATCAATCTCGGGCCGCCGATCGACGTGTCGGAGGCGGGTGCCGCGGACGTGTTCCACCGGCGCGAATCCCCCTTTGTGGCGGGGATGCATGGACGCCACACCATCGTGCGCACGCCAGGCGAACAGTACGGCGTTCAGCTGAACCTGAGCCCGGTTGGCGCGCGCATCTTCTTCGGCATACCGATGAACGAACTTGCAAACCGTGTCGTCGACCTGTCCGACATACTCGGGGCAGAGGGCGGGAAGCGATGGCGTGGACATGGACCCGAATGGTGGCGGCGGGCGGCAACCTCGACGTGGCGGCACTCGCGGAGAGCATCGGCTGGAGCGGCAAGCGCCTCATCAACGAATGTCGCGACCAGGTGGGACTGCCGCCGAAGCTCCTGTCGCGCATTATCCGGTTCGACCGCGCACGGGCGCTTCTCGAACGCCAGGGCGCCAACCGCACATGGGCCTGCATCGCGGATGCCTGTGGGTACTATGACCAGGCACATTTCAGCCGCGACTTCCGTGAGTTCGCCGGGACGTCTGCGCGTGACTACCTCCGTATGCGGCTTCCGGACGGCGGCGGCATCTCGGCGGCGGCGGTATGACCGCGGCACGGACACCGGAATTGGTCGCAATCCCGGGTGGCGAGTTCGTCATGGGCAAGGCCAATGGGCGCGATGACGAACGCCCGCCGCACCGCGTGACGCTCGCCGCATTTCGGGCAGCGTCGCGGCCGGTTACCAACGCGGAATACGCCGCCTTCGTGGCCGCGACAGGCCACGATCCCGCGCCCTTTCTCTCCGAAGCGCGCTTCTCGCGCCCGGCACAACCGGCGGTCGGCGTCAGCTGGTTCGATGCGGTGGCCTACTGCGATTGGCTCGCGGCCGAGACGGGATTGCGCGCGCGGCTGCCTACCGAAGCGGAACGGGAGTACGCATCCCTCGGGGGACTCGAAGGGGTGGATTGGCCGTGGGGCGCCGGCGACCACCCGGCCACCGCCACCATCAACGCGGCTGACGGACCACACGAACCACTCGACGAGTGCGCCAACGGGTACGGGCTTCGTTGCATGGCCGAAAACGTCCACGAATGGTGCGGCGACTGGTACACGGTGGACTACTACGGGAGGGCGCCTCAAGCATCACCGAAGGGGCCCGCGAGCGGAAAGCGCAGGGTCAGCCGCGGCGGAGCATGGCGGCACAAGGACAAGTTCACGCGGGTAACGGCCAGGTCCAGCATCCCTCCCGAGTTCCGCTACAGCGACTACGGATTCCGTATCTACGCCGACGGCGATTGATGCGATGGACGGCCTCGTATTGATTTGTGCAATGGCGCTAGCCTGACATATCGACGGGCGATATTCTAAGAGGATGAAGGACGAACTCTCGGAGCTAGACTACCGCCTGCTCTTCGAGCTGCGGCGTTCCATTCGCCGGTTTCTGCGTTTTAGCGAGGACGCTGCGCGGACGCAGGGTATCGAGCCGCAACAACACCAGGCCATGCTCGCCATCCGTGCGAACCAGGACCAGGGCGTCGCGCGGATCGGGAACATCGCCGACTGGCTGCAGCTTCGCCACCACAGCGCAGTCGAACTGATTGACCGCCTGGCGATGCGCGGACTCGTGGAGCGCTGGCGGGATGACGAGGACCGGCGGTTCGTGAACGTACGCCTCACACCTGAAGGTGAACAGGTCCTCGCGGAGCTCACGCGGCACCACCAGGCCGAATTGCGCCAGGCCGGGCCCGCGCTGGCGAAGGTACTCACTCAGATAGCGAGCGGAGGCGCGCCAACGGAAGCAGCGCAGGCCGAACTCGAGCACGAGACGTCAACATCAGGAGGACTATGACGACCGACGGCAGGGCCGCTCACAGGGGGCGGGGGGAGCGTTTCAAGGGATGGTTGGATTGGTTTGACGCGCACGTAGGGTCGCAGGAGGCGAAGGGCGAACTCGGCGACTTCACCACGACGCCACGGGTGCTGATCATCGCGCTGATGGCGATCCCCATCGGTGTGGCCAGCACAGCCATTGCGTGGGCGTTGCTGCGCCTCATCGGCGTGATCACCAACGTCCTCTTCTTCGCGCGGTGGAAGTCCAACATCCCGCCGATCCAGGACCATACGGTCAGCAACTTCTGGGTGTTCATCGTCCCGATCGTTGGGGGACTCATCGTCGGTGTGATGGCCAAGTACGGCTCGGACAAGATCCGCGGCCATGGCATCCCCGAAGCGATTGAAGCGATCCTGATGAACGGGGCGAAGGTGCCTCCCAAGGTGACCGTCCTCAAGCCGGTGTCATCCGCGATTGCTATCGGCAGCGGCGGCCCATTCGGCGCCGAGGGCCCAATTATCATGACCGGCGGAGCACTCGGGTCCACGCTGGCGCAGCTCTTGCACCTGACAAGCATCGAACGGCGGACGCTGCTCGTCGCCGGCGCCGCGGCCGGGATGACGGCCGTGTTCGGGACGCCCGTGGCGGCCGTGTTACTCGGGGTCGAGGTCCTCTTATTCGAGTTCAAGCCGCGAAGCCTGTTGCCCGTCGCTGCAGCAGCCCTGGTAGCGGCGCTCCTGCGCTATAGCTGGATCGGCGCCGCGCCGCTCTTCCCGGTGCCAGCGCACGCATCGTATATCGGGTTCGACGGGATGGGCGCCGCGCTGCTTGTAGGCATCTCCGCAGGGATCGCCTCGGTGATCCTGACCGAATCGATCTACATCGCCGAGGAGTTCTACGAAAAGACGCACGTACACTGGATGTGGTGGCCGGCGATTGGCGGTGTCGCTGTGGGCGCCGCCGGGCTCTTCTTCCCGGCAGCCCTGGGCGTTGGCTACAGCAACATCGGCGACTTCCTGAACGGCGCGAACGGATGGCACTTCATCCTCGGCATCTTGCTCGTGAAATCGGTGGTCTGGGCCATCGCACTGGGCTCCGGCACTTCGGGCGGCACCATCGCGCCGATCATGATGGTCGGCTGTGCACTGGGCGCGGCGGAGGCAAAATTCCTGCCCGACCTCGGCGTCGGTCTCTGGCCGCTGATCGCCATGGGCGCGGTTATGGGCTCGACCTTCCGCGCACCGCTCACCGGCGTGCTCTTCGCGCTCGAGTTGACCCACGACATCAACGCGCTGCTGCCACTGGCCGTGGCCGTGTTTGTCGCCCACACCATCACTGTGCTCGCGATGAGGCGTTCCATCCTGACCGAAAAGATCGCTCACCGGGGCTACCACATTTCGACTGAGTACTCGGTTGACCCGCTTGAGACCATCCTCGTCAAGGAGGTGATGCGGACGAATGTCGCGGCCTTCCCCGACACAGCTTCGATTACCGAACTGGCGAATTCCATGCGGGCCGGACACGAACGCAACGCCGGCCAACGGCTGTACCCCATCCTCGATATGACCGGCCAGCTGACGGGCGTCATTTCTCGCTCACACCTGCAAGCCATCGTCGAACAATCACAGAATGGCGACGCGGAGCGCTCAATCGGCAGCCTCGTGAATGCCGCGCCGATCGTGGCCTACAGCGATGAACCGCTGAAGACGGCCGTTGGCCGGATGGCGCAGACTGGCGTCACCAGGATGCCAGTGGTCGACCGGCAATCGCCGAGAAGCATGCTGGGGATGGTTTCGCTGAACGACCTGCTTGCTGCTCGCGCCCGTGATGTCCAGGGCGAACGCGACCGGGAGCGCGTGCTCCGGCTGCGGCTGTTCTTCGGCTCGCGCAGCGATTCACGGGAGCAGGTGCAGGTCTAGTGGGGGCTCAGGGCTACGGGCGGCTGTACAGCTTCGCGTAGCAGGCTGCACGGTGGCCGTCAGGCAACGAAACGATAGCCCTTGCCACGAATGGTCTGGATCTGCCGCGCCGTGCCCGAGACGCTCCGGAGCTTGCGCCGAAGGTTACTCATATGCGCGCGGACAAGGGTGCTGGCGCCGGCCGAATCGCGATATTGCCAGACATCCACGAGCAGATTGTGGGGGTGCAGAATCTCCCCTTCGTGGGCTATCAGATAGGCGAGCAGGTTCGCTTCGATATTGGTGAGATGCTCTTCACGGCCGTCGAGGCTCAGCGTGTTGGTCGCCAGGTCGAGGTCGAGGCCCGGACCCGAACCGTCGCGGCGGGGGTGGCCGAGACGTTCGCGGAGGACTTCGCCAAGCGATTCGAGCGGAAACGGCTTCTTGATGACCGCGCCTTCAACACGAAATTGGGGGCGGCGCGCTCCTTTGTGAAGGAGGTACGCGAGCGGGGGCCCGCCCGCCTGGTACTCGACCGCCAGCCACTGGTTGAACTGCTGGAACGTGATCCCTTCCTCGCCGCGGGGGAGGCCCTGCACGTCGACCACGAGTGCATCAGGCCGGTTACTGGCGAGTAGGGCGATGCCATCGTCGTACGTGGGCGCGGTGGCGGTATCGTACCCCCGTTCGCGCAAATACTCGGTGAGGTTCGAGCGCATTCGTGGCTCGCGGCTAATAACGATCACCAGTGGCATGCTGCTCGCGCGTCCAGCCCGCAGATCGGGTGTGGCAGCATATTGGTTATCCGGGCTGACGGTGTCAAGCACTTGTGAGTCCCCCAAAACAGAAACGACGGCAGCGTCGCGGAATGACTGAAGCCGGGCCGGATAGGATCCGGCCGCATCGGCGGAGCATCCGCGCCTGCACATGCGGCGAGGTTCGATGGGGAAGCCGGGCGTGGTGGGGGCCGCGCCTACTTCGCTGACTTGAGTTTATACGTCGTGTCTTCGATGTCCGCCTGGATCACGTGATGAGGCGGGCTGGCATCGATCCAGAAGAACTGGGTGACAGAGCTTGTGGAGAGACGGACCTTCCAGACGTTGAAGGTGCCGGCGGGGACGGTGACCTTCTCCTGATCTTCGACTCGGATGCGGGCAGTGATCGTCTGCCCGTTGCTCGCGTTGACATCAATATAGGCTCCCTCCCAGTCCTTCTCCAGTGGTATGCCGCGTATTATCCAGAAGAGTTCTTCGTCATCATAGTAGCCCGGGTCCGGGCTCGAATCGGACGGCTTCGGCAAATCACGGTTCGTCCCGTGCAGCGTGCCATTATCGTTCGCCTGGAACTTCACCTCGGTCGGGCTGTACGTGCTGGTGAACGTCGTGCGCGTGTCCTTCTTGGCATCGCTCGTGGTGCGGGTCGCGCTAAAGGGCTTGAGCGTCTTGCTGTCGACAATCGCCGTACGGTCGTCGCGGTAACGGCCCGGTTCGTTGTCGCCGGCGTTCGAACAGTCCTGCACGAGGGTTGTCTTGCCGGGCGATGTGTCCACCTTCGTTTCGAGCTGGCAGACACCAGTGAGGTCGCCCCCCTGGTCGACGATGTCGTAATTGAGCGTTTCGTTGCCAGTCCACGGGACAGTGGTGAAGACGTGCGTCAGCTTCGGGCTGCTTGAGCCGCCGCAGGCCGAAAGGGCCAGCGCGAGCCCTGCGGCGGCGGCGGCCGCGATCGTGACCGTGATGCGTTGCTTGATCATGCGGCGGCGTGTGCTCCTACAGCCTGCGCCACGCGGGCGAGGGCCTCCGGGATGTCGCTGTCCTGGATGTCGAGATGTGTGACCATGCGGAAACGTGCAGGACCGAACGGCACTGCGAGGACGCCGGCGGCAGCGAAGGCCGCGAGCCAGCTATCGAGATCCCCTTGGAGCACGTCAGCGATGACGATGTTCGTTTGTGGCTCATTCGGTGCGAACGGCCCGATGTCGCGAAGGCCCTCGGCCAGCCGCTGCGCATTCGCATGATCCTGTTCGAGGCGGCTCACGTTGTGGTCAAGCGCATAGAGCGCGGCAGCCGCGAGAATCCCCGCCTGCCGCATGCCGCCGCCCAGCAGCTTGCGGTTGCGGCGCGCCTCGGTGACAAAGTCGTTCGAGCCGCACAGCACCGAGCCGACGGGGGCGCCAAGCCCCTTCGAAAAGCAGAACGAGACAGTGTCGCATTCCTGCGCGAGGCGCTCCGCCCCGAGCCTGAGCGCTGCGGCCGCATTGAAAAGGCGCGCGCCATCGAGGTGCACGCGGGCGCCGTTCTCGTGGGCCACCGCAGCGAGACCATCGATGGTTTCCACATCGATCGCGGCTCCGCCACAACGGTTGTGTGTGTTCTCGAGGCAGAGAAGCGATGTCCGGGGTGCGTGAATGTTCGGCGGCCGGATTGCCGCGGCGACGGCCACCACATCGAGCGAGCCATCGTCGGCGTTCGGCAGCGCATGTGCCTGGACGTTGGCGATGCGTGCGCTCCCGGCGACCTCGTAGTTGAAGATGTGCGACTGGTCGCCCAGCAGGATCTCGTCGCCCGGGCGCGTGTTGGTCATCACGCCGATGAGGTTGGCCATGGTGCCGCTCGCGACGAAGACCGCCGCCTCCTTGCCCACCCTGTCGGCGGCGACCGCTTCGAGCCGGTTGACCGTGGGGTCATCGCCGAACACATCGTCACCCACTTCTGCTTCGGCGATGGCGGCGCGCATGGCCGCGGAAGGCCTCGTGACCGTATCGCTGCGCAGGTCGATGACTTTCATGCTCGTTAGCGTTCCCAGAGAGTCTGATAATGGCCCGCACCACGGACCGCGTTGGTGACCTCGCGCCGTTCGCTCAGCAGGAGCTCATCGATGATGCGGCCGCAGGTCTCGGTGGTCTCCTCGTCCCCCAGCGCGCTGATTCGGTCTACGAGCCGCTGCCACGCGCCACTCACAAGCAACACCGGTATCGAGCGCGGCCAGTGCACGGACATCACCTTATCGGGGAACGGAAATTGAGGCCGCAGCCGCTTGATGGAACGGAAGCGGTCCTCCACCGATTGCGCCCGCGGCACCACCTGCAGGAACGGCCCGACGCCGGGCCTGGTGCGAAAGTCGATGAGCAGCCGCGGCTCGATGAGGTGGAAGCGCATCACGATCACATCGGCGACGTCGATCGTGTGGAATACCTCGTCGAGGTCGACTCCGAACTCGTCTGTCATAGGGCAAGGGCCGCGGGAAGATGCATGACGATTCGAAGAGATGGTAGGCCACCGCCGCGCGGATGTCAGCAGTGAGGCCCCAGTCCGCCGATGCGGCGACGGGGCCGTCCCGCGGCCGGCCCGCCACCTATCGCCCAATGCTCTGCCGGGCGGTATGCTGATGAGCGGAACGACAGGCGGCGCGTGCCCACCGTTGGCGGGTAAATCTATGCGCCGTACGTATGGAGAAACGACAGGCCTATGGTAACACCGGTCAGCATGAAGCAGCTGCTCGAAGCGGGCGTGCACTTCGGGCATCAGACCCGGCGCTGGAACCCCAAGATGCGCCACTTCATCTTCACTGAACGAAACGGCATCCACATCATCGACCTCCAGCAGACCGTGACGCGGCTGGATGCGGCGATCAACTTCGTGCGCGATTGCGTCGCCGGCGGCGGCGATGTCCTTATCGTCGGCACGAAAAAGCAGGCGCGCGAAACCGTCGAGCTCGAAGCGGAGCGCGCAAGCCTTCCCTATGTCAACAACCGCTGGCTCGGCGGCACGCTCACGAACTTCCGCACCATCCAGGGGCGCATCAAGCAGCTCACCGGGATGGAAGCGGCTGTCGAGCGTGGCGACTACGCCCGGCTCACCAAGAAGGAACAGCTCGATATCTCGAATGAGATTGAGCGCATGAACCGCTATTTCGGCGGCATCAAGCACATGGAGCGCCTCCCCGCCGCGGTGTTCATCATCGACACCGTGAAAGAGGGCATCGCCGTCGCCGAGTGCGTCCGCCTGAATATCCCCATCGTGTCACTCGTCGATACCAACTGTGACCCCGACCCCATCGCCTATCCCATCCCGAGCAACGACGACGCGATCCGCGCCATCAAGCTCATCCTTGGGAAGATGGCCGATGCTGCCATCGAAGGCCGCGCAGCGCGCGAGTCGGGCGCGGGCCCGGGCGTACACGGCGACGACCTCGCACAGGCTGCCGAAGCCGGGATCGAGTCCGGCTCATTCAGCGCCTCGGCCGAAGGCGAAGCGGCGGAAGCAGGCGGCGGCCAGACCGTGACCGTCATTTCGGCCGAAGCCCAGGCAGCGGCACAACAGACCAACAGCGGCGAGACTGCCGCGCCAGAGACGGCGGAAGCGCCGGCAAACCAGGAGTAAGCAGACCTCGTGGAAATCACCACTCAGATGATTAAGGAGCTCCGCGAGGAGACAGGCGCTGGCGTCATGGATGCCAAGCGGGCACTCGAAGACGCACAGGGTGATCCCAAACGCGCCAAAGAGATCTTGCGCGAAAAGGGCGTGGCGGCAGCGGCCAAGCGGGCCGATCGCGAGACTTCGAACGGTGTCGTGGAGAGCTACATCCATGCGGGCGGCCGCATCGGCGTGCTCGTCGAAGTGAACTGCGAGACCGACTTCGTCGCGAACACGGATGACTTCCGTGCGCTCGCGCGCAACGTCGCCATGCAGATCGCCGCGATGGACCCGAAGCTTATCTCGCCAGACGAGCGCGCCGGCAACACCGAGTACGAAGGCTCCGATGAGGAGGTCTGCCTGCTCAGCCAGCCGTTCATCCGCGATCCCGGCCGCACAATCGGCCAGCTCGTGCAGGACACGGTAGCGAAGACGGGCGAGAACGTCCGGGTACGCCGCTTCGTCCGGTTCGAACTCGGCCGCTAATCGCTCCAGAGGAGGGCCCATTGCCGAGCCGCTATCGCCGCGCACTTGTGAAGCTCAGTGGAGAGGCGTTGATGGGCCAGCGCCAGTTCTCCATCGCTGGCGGGCTGGGCTTCGTGAAAGTCCAGATCCGGCACGGCAGCCGCAGCCCCCTCCCGGATCATCCGGTACTTCACCATCGGGAAGCGGTGGCCCGGTGGCAGGGGTAAAACGAAGTGATCACTGTAGTACGCTTTCACATTGATTTTCCGTTACGTTGATGTGATTGCCGCATTGCAACAAAACGGTTTGCTGCGCAGCGCAAACGATTGCGCGCCCCGCAACGATAACCGCTTTTGATGCTGCGACGCAAAAGCTCATCCGGAATGGCATCTCTTTTCAGAAAATTCCTAAAACAGCGCTAAGTCCTTGATTAGACTTGGATCAATTTTGAAGCGCTTTTTATGATTCCCGTGCATTGAAACGTTTGACTTTATGCACGATTGAACTAGAATCCGCCTTGTGCATCGCATCATATTCAAAGAAGAAATTACATCGGGGATCCACCTGTCAACACTGATCGGTCCGTAAGCAATCACTGTCGCTGCTTTGTTCATCAACCCATCAACGAGAAGGATGTTTCAACATGACGACCTACACCGAGCAATTTTCCGCCGCTGCCAAAGCCAACGCTGAAGCGCAAATCGCCCTGTTCAACCAGCTGGCCAGCAAGACCTTTGAAGGCGTGGAAAAACTGGTGGACCTGAACCTGAAGGCTGCCAAGTCCTCGCTCGAAGAAACCCAGGCTGCTGCGCAAAAGCTGTTCTCGGCCAAGGACCCGCAGGAATTCTTCACCCTGACCAGCTCGCACGCCCAGCCGACGCTGGAAAAGTCGGTGGCCTACAGCCGTCACCTGAGCGGCATCTTCTCCAGCACCCAGGCTGAACTGACCAAGGCTGCCGAAGCCCAGATCGCCGAAGTCAACCGCAAGGTCGTGGCGATGATCGACGAAGTGGCCAAGAACGCCCCCGCCGGTTCCGAGCAGGCCATTTCGATGTTCAAGTCGGCCATCGGCAACATGAGCGCGGGCTACGAGCAGTTCACCAAGAACGCCAAGCAAGCCGCTGAAGTCCTGGAAGAAGAGTTGAGCCGCAAGGGCTACGTCTGCGCGCCGATCAACCTGGGCGCCAACACCGATCCCTACCAGCCCATCGAGCGCCAGCAGCGCCTGACCCTGCAGATCCTCGAAGTGCTGCTGCGCTTCCGCCACCCGGTGACCATCGTCACCAAGGGCTCGCTGATCCTGCGCGACCTCGACCTGCTGGCGGAGCTGGCGAGACAGAATCTGGTCGCCGTGATGATCAGCCTGACCACGCTGGACGATGAGCTCAAGCGCATCCTCGAGCCCCGCGCCGCCGCTCCCTCCGCGCGCCTGCGGGCGATCCGCGTGCTGCGCGAGCAGGGCATTCCGGTGGGAGTACTGTGTTCGCCGATGATCCCGATGATCAACGACCGCGAGCTGGAAGCCTTGCTCGAAGCCGCCCACGACGCCGGCGCCCAGAGCGCCAGCTACATGATGCTGCGCCTGCCGCGCGAGGTTGGCCCGCTGTTCGAGGAATGGCTGGCAGCACACTACCCGCAGCGCGCCAACCACGTGATGAGCCTGATCCGCCAGCTGCGCGGCGGGGAAATCTACGACAGCCGCTTCGGTCACCGCTTTCGCGGCGAAGGCCCGTTCGCCGATCTGCTGGCCAAGCGCTTCGAGGTCG
>JAFKFP010000365.1 GCA_017308185.1 bacterium
ATCCGGGCTCGTTCCCCTCGGGCGGCGCCGGCATGTTCGCCACCTCGCTGGCGCTGATCGGCCAGGAGTTCCAGGGCAAAGACCGGGCCACGGCGTTCGGGGTGTGGGGCGCGACGATCGGAGGGGCGGTCGCCGTCGGCCCGTTGATCGGCGGCGTGATCACCGAAGGTCTCGGCTGGGAGTGGATCTTCTTCGTCAACGTCCCGATCGGGATCGTCGCGATGGTGTTGACGGAGCGCAAAGTTCGCAACGTCTTCGCCGAGAAACCCGAGCCGGTCGACGTCCCCGGCCTGGTCACCTTCTCCTCGGCGCTCTTCCTCTTCATCTTCGCCCTGATCCGCGGCAACCCGGAAGGGTGGGGGAGCACCACGATCCTCGCCTGCCTGATCGGCGCCGCCGTGCTGATGGCGATCTTCATCGCGATCCAACTGCGGACGCGCTATCCGATGCTCGACCTGACGCTGTTCCGGAACCCCGCCTTCAACGGGGTCTCCGCGGTCGCCTTCTGTCTCTCGGCGGGGATGTTCGCCCTCTTCCTCTACATCACCATCTACTTCCAGGGCGTGCTCGACTACTCGCCGCTCGAAGCCGGCCTGCGCTTCCTGCCGCTGACCGTCCTCGGTTTCGTCGCCTCGCCGGTCGCGGGGGTGCTCTCCCACCGGGTCGCGATCCGGGTCCTGCTCGGGATCGGCCTGACGCTGGTCGGGGTCGGGCTCCTTTTCATGCACGGCATCTCGCCGGACTCCGAATGGACGACCCTCCTGGTCGGCTTCCTGATCTCCGGCATCGGCGTCGGGATCACCAACCCGGGGATCGGCCAGGCGGCGATCGCGGTGGTCCCGGTGGAGAAGTCCGGCATGGGGTCGGGGATCAACTCGACCTTCCGCCAGGTCGGCGTCGCCACCGGCGTGGCCGGCCTCGGCGCGATCTTCCAGTCGCAGATCAACTCGAAGCTCGCCGAACTCCTGCCCCACGCGCCGAAGGGCCTCGGCGAAGTCGTCGCCTCGAGCGGCTCCCGCGGCGTCGAAGCGCTCCACTTGCCGCCGGCCTTGGGCGCCAAAGCCGTCCACGCCGCCGACGTCTCCTTCGTCAGCGCCTTCAACTCGATCATCCTGATCGCCGCGATCCTCTCCTTCGTCGGCGCGGTCCTCGGCTTCCTGCTGACGAGGTCGTCGTCCTTCGTGCAGTCGACGGGGGCGTAGGGGCGCAGGGGAAGGGAGGGGTACGGGGCGCCTGCGTCCGGCGTTCGCACTTTCCCGTAACCGGTACGGGGAAGTGCGAACGCAGATGGGGGACGGCGGGGTCTGGCTGGTACGGCCGGGACGGAGTGCTTCGGGGCCCCTGCGGCGGGGGACGGCAGGCTTCGGGGCGCGGTCGATTGGGGACGGTCCCGTCCCGGGCGTCTCGCGGCGGCCCGGGCAGGCTGCCCGCTTGCCGCGAGACGCCCAGGACGCGAGGCTTTCGGGGGGAGGTGCGCGGGGTCCGTGCGCTTTGCGGGGGAGACGTCACGAAGACGTCGCCTTCGAGGTGGCGCGACAGGGCTCCTGATCCCGCTGTGGAGCTTTTCTCTCGCATGGAGAGAGTTTCTCTCCACGGCAAGGAACTGACCGATGGGACGGATGTGACGTCTCCTCAAGGGACGCGGAGTTCC
>JAFKFP010000254.1 GCA_017308185.1 bacterium
AATCACTTCACCCTCTGCTACAGTGATACATCAATAATGCGCCGGGAACGCCGCGGAGGAATCCAGCGCCCGGCCAACACAAGGATGGGCCTCCGGCGGAATCTCGCATCCGCCAAAAGGCGGAGGGGCTGTATGTCGATTCGGATTTTGATCGCGGATGACCACAGCGTTGTGCGCCAGGGACTTCGCATGTTTTTGGAGCTCGATGGGGACCTGGAAGTCATCGGTGAGGCCGAGAACGGGGCCGAGGCGATACGGCTTGCGGGCGAGCTGCAACCGGACGTGGTCCTGATGGACCTCCTCATGCCGGTGATGGATGGGATCACGGCTATCGGGAAGCTGCGCCAGCAGTATCGCGATATCGAGGTGCTGGCGCTCACGAGCGTGCTGGAAGATGCATCGGTGGTCGGTGCAATCCGGGCAGGCGCCATCGGCTACCTGCTGAAGGACACCCAGGCGGACGAACTCTGCCGCGCCATTAAGGCCGCAGCGCAGGGCCAGGTGCAACTCGCCCCCCAGGCGGCCGCGCGGCTGATGCGCGAAGTGCGCACCCCCGAGGAAAGCCCCGAGCCACTGACAGAACGGGAAACAGAGGTGCTACGGTTGTTGGCAAGCGGGCAGGCGAACAAAGAGATCGCGCGCTCGCTGACGATCGGGGAGAAGACCGTGAAGACGCACGTCAGCAATATTCTCGGCAAGCTCGGCGTGCAGAGCCGGACGCAGGCCGCGCTGTATGCGGTACGCGCGGGACTGGTCGAAGCACCTCCGCAGGGATAGGCACATGGACACGCGCACGGCTTCGCCTGAAGCCTCCCTTGTCATGTCGGTGTTCGAGCGGCTGCCCGTCGGCGTGCTCGTGGTGGACAGCGAACTCCACATCGTGGGGTACAACAAGACCTGGACCGACTACATCGAGAAGTTTGCGGCGTCGCCCGCAACCTGGCTCGAAGCCGGGCGCCGCCTCGACGAAGGCGGACCAACGCTCTCGGGGATCTGCCAGCGCGTGATCGATGGGCTCGACGAGGTTTGCGCCGAGGGAATCGAACTGATCACGAAGACGGGCCCGACCTACTGGGACGTGACCTGCCGCCCGCTCGGGCAGCGCGGCAGCGAGGATTTCCGTGTACTTCTGACGGCTGTGGACGCGACGGAGCGGGTGGAGGCGCGGGGGCTGGCGAGGGAACGGGAAGCGCAGTTCCGGCGCATTTTTGAGACAACGCCGGATGCGATCATCATCGCCGAGCCCGTGAGCGGGCAGATCATCGATGCCAACGATGCGGCGTGCGTGATGCATGGCTACACGCGTGCCGAGTTCATCGGCATGGACTCGCGCCAGCTCCTGCACCCGGATTCGTATGCGCTCATCGAAACCTACTTCGGCACGGTGCTGGGCGGCGGCGTCTTCCGTACACGGGGGCTGAACGTCCGGAAGGGCGGAAGCACATTCGATGTGGACGTCTCAGGCTCTGCCATCGAGCAGGACGGCGTCATGCACATCGTCGCGATCGTGCGCGACATCACGGACGAGGTGCGCGCAGAGAAAGCGCTCCGCGACACGCATGAGCGGCTCGAAATGAGCGCGGCCGACCGCACGCAGGAGCTGGCGATGCTCGTCGACGTCTCACGCGAGCTCGGGTCCACACGGGATGCAGAGACGCTCATGCGCCGGGTGATCGAACGCGCAGGCGCGCTGCTTGGCTACTCGGCGGGCGTAGTGCTCTTGAAAGAAGATGACCGCCGGTTGCGGGCGGCCTGCGTGGCGGGAGCGGATCTGCCGATCAACGTGGGCGCTACGTGGCCGATGAGCGCGCTCCCGCGGTGTGCAGCCGTCGTGCGAAAGCGCGAGCCTGCGATCATTGGAGACCTCAGCGTCCTGGGGGATGTCGCAGGCGGGGCGCCGCGTATTTTCGAATCAGCAGCCGGGGGCCAGTCGTGGATGGGCATCCCGCTGTTGGCGCATGAGCGGGTGGTCGGCGTGATGGCATTTCTCCATTCGGACAGGAACGCCTTCGACGACGAAGATGCCGCGCTGATGCTGGCACTCGGCAACCAACTGGCGGCCGCTATCGAAAATGCACGGCTCTTCGCCGAGGCAGACGCGCGCACGCGGGAGATGGCGACGCTGGTGGAGGTCTCGCGTGACTTGACATCGACGCTGGAACCGCGCGAGATCCTGAGCCGTACGCTGGACCGCCTGCGCGACGTGCTGGGATGCAGCGGCTCATCATTGCTGCTCATGGGCGAAACCGAGGTGACCATTCTTGCAGCGCGTGGTCTCGCTATCGACCAGTTGCCGACTGCCGGCCTGGAGCCGAGCGACCTGCGGTTCTCAGCCGAGACGCTGCGCCCGATATCGGATGCGATGCAACGCGACGGCGCGGTGATCATTGACGACGTTTATGGCGAGGGGGAGCTCGCCGCTGCGTTTCGGAATGCATCGGGGGCGTACCTGAAAACCGTGCTTTCACCGATCCGCGCGTGGATGTGTGTCCCTCTGCTCCGGAACGAACAGCTCATCGGCGTGCTCGCAGCCTCATCCCTCGAGCCCGCGTTCTTCCAATCGGACCACGCGCGGCTGGCGACCGGGTTTGCCGGCCAGGTCGCTGTCGCGCTGGAAACCGCGCGCCTGTTTGAAGAGGCGGAGCGACGAGCGCACGACATGGAGTCGCTATCGCGAGTGGCGTCGGTGCTCCAGCTCGATGAGCCGGTGCACCGTGTGCTCGACAGGCTGGCATCGCGCATCCGGGAAGCGACGGGGGCGGTGGCCACGGTGGTGACCGTTGTCGACAACGTGGGCGTGATCGTGAATGCGGGGTCGGCCGGACACCCAGACGGGTTCGTCGATTCGCTGGGCGATGCGGCGCGGGCGGGCGCACGCTCACCGTCGGCGGAAGCAGCTCGGAACCGACGGCCGGTGATCTGGCCGAAGGCGAAGCAGGAGATGCTTAAGAACCGGTTGTATGCACCCGCGCACAAGCTCATCTCGGCGGCCGAATGGGAAGGCATCGTGATCATGCCGATGATCTACCGTGGGCAATCGCTGGGCACGGTGAACGCGTACTTTGCACCGGGGGCGTTCCCGGATGAAGAGGAGCTTTCGCTCCTGACGGGCCTGGCCGACCAGGCGGCGATCGCGATGGAGAACATTCGCCTGTTCGAAGCGACGGAGCGGCGCCTGCGGGGCGCGCAGGCGTTGGCGCGGGTGGCATCCAGTCTCACGTTCGACCAGTCGCTCGACCAGACGATGGCCACGCTTGCGGAAGCGGTAGTCGGCGGCTCTCGGGCGGTTGCCTCACTGTTGCTCCTGGCGGACGACAACGATGAGGTGCACGTCGCAGGCGTGTGCGGGCTCCCCGAGGGCTATGGCGAGGCAGTGATCCAGCTCTTCAATAGCGGAGCACTCCCGCCCGAACCGATGATGGCACTCGACAAACAAGAGCCGCAGATACTCCGCAACGCGCGGGCTGCGACACTCGCTGACCCGTCGCAGGCGCCCATGCACAAGCTTATGCTCGAGGCTGAATGGGACACCTGCGTCATATTCCCGGTGTCGTTCCACGGGCGGGCGATCGGCACGCTGAATGCGTACTACACCATCTCCACGATGCAGGACGAAGCGGAACGCGCGTTCCTCGCGACGATGGCGGACCAGGCGGCGCTCGCGCTCGAAAACGCTCGTCTGTTCGCGGAAACGCAGCAGCATATCCGCGAGATGGACGCGCTCTACGATGCGGATGCCCAGCTACACCAGTCACTCCTGCTGGATGAAGTGCTCCAGGCACTCGTCGATGTGGTGGTGGATGCGCTGCACGCCGATAAGAGCCTGGTGATCGCATATGACCAGGCGGGCGGCCCGTGGCGGGTGCGCGCTCAACGCGGCTATAGCGATGACCTTATCGCGGTGGCGGATGGCGTGCTGGCCGGGCTTGAAGGCAAGTCCGCCAGCCAGAACCAGACGCGCATCGTGGAAGACGCCGAAGCGGACCATCGCACGTTGCATGCGCTCACCGGACCGGCCGGGATCAAGGCTTATATCGACGTTCCGATCATGGTGGGCAACGAAACATTCGGAGTGTTCAGTGTGAACTTCACGAGCGCGCGGAAGTTCAGCCAGGAAGACATTCGGCTGTACACGGCGCTGGCCCAACGCGCTGCACTCGCGATCGAGAACGCTCGTCTTTTCGCGCGGGCACAGGACGCCGCCTCGCTCGAAGAGCGGCAACGGTTGGCGCGCGAGCTGCACGATTCGGTTTCGCAGGCGCTGTATGGCATCGCACTCGGCGCGCGGACGGCGCGCACCCTGCTGGACCGCGACGCTACCAAAGCACGGGAGCCGCTCGACTACGTCCTCCAGCTGGCCGAAGCGGGGCTGGCGGAGCTCCGCGCGTTGATCTTCGAGCTGCGGCCCGAATCGCTCGAGCAGGAAGGGTTGATCGCCGCATTCAGCAAGCAGACGGCCGCACTCACCGCACGGCACGGCATCGAAGTGGTGACCGAGTTCGGCGACGAGCCCGACCTTCCGCTGCACGTGAAAGAGGGCATCTACCGTATAGCGCAGGAAGCGATGCATAACACGGTCAAGCACGCGCATGCCCATCGAGTGGACCTGCGCATGGCTGCCAGATCTGCGGGCGGACTGATCCTCGAAGTGCAGGATGACGGAGATGGGTTCGACGCCGATGGCGAGTTCCCCGGGCACCTCGGCCTCACATCGATGGGCGAGCGCGCGCGGGCTGTGGGCGGCGAACTGAGCATCGACAGCGTACGAGGCAAGGGCACGACCGTCCGGCTGGAGTTGCCCGGGCCAGCGGTGGCAGGGGCATCAGCCGGCAGGGCGTGAGAGCGCGGCCGAAATGAGCGGCTGGATGCGCGTGGCAATGCTGTGTGTGGCCTCGAAGCTGCCAACGGCTACGAGGCAGCCCGCGTATTCGCTCTTGAGGTCGGTCCAGGCGTAGGCCGCTGCGCCGCCGCCGGCCGAGAGCAGTTGCGGCTTGCCATCGGCGTCGACGGATTCGATGCCCCATCCGATGGACTGTCCGTGTGTGCCGGTGGGCGACGCGGCCATCACGCTGATGCCGGTCACCTGGTCGGATTGCATCAGCGTGATGGATGCGGGCGAGAGCACTCGGTGAGTACTGAAGAGGCCATCGTGAAGCTGTACATCGAGGATGCGGGCGTAGTCATCGGGGCTGGCTGTCCCTCCGTCAAGGAGCCGCGGGTTGCGGGTGTTGCCATATGTGAAGTCTGTCAGGCCAACCGTGCCACCGAGGTAGTCATCGAAGAGGTGCGCCCAGCGGTTATCTCCCGCCACCTCGGCGACGCGCCCGGCCACCTGGTAGCCGGCTGCGCTGTAGAGGAACGCTTCGCCTGGTTTCGCGGCCGGCGGCAGGGCTGCTATCGCATCAGCGGCCTTTTCGAGTGTGCTGGAGTTGTCCTTGAGGATCGGCGCATCCGCCGGGAGGCCAGAGGTATGGTTGAGCAACTGGCGCACGGTTATCTCGCCTGTGAAGGCGTGGATGTACTTCGAGACGGGGTCGTCGAGGCGCAGCTTTCCGGAATCGGCGAGGGCGAGGATTACCATGGCCGAAGGCATCGCAGTCGCCCCGCCGAGGGGTGTGGGCTGTCCGACTGCAAGCGCCCCAAAGGCGCGGCGGTAGATGACCGCGCCGCCTTTCACTGCATTGAGCGAGAGCGCGGCGACCTCGCCGTTTGACACGGTAGCGGAGAAGGCGTCGGAGACACTGCTCAGGTCATATCGCTTGAACTCGCCAGGCGGGGTCGGCCCGGCAGGGGCCGACGACGTACATGCGAGCACTGGCGAGACTGCGGCCGCGCCGGCAACGAGGGCAGCGCCGCGGAGGAGGCTACGGCGGGAAAACGTGCGTACGTATGCCTGTGAACCGGCTGGAGCGCGATGGTTCTCAGGCAGCCTTCGAACCTCCGAAGGGCCAGTACCAACGCTTCTTTGGCTTGTCATCGACGTCTTCAGGGCCAGCGAAGCCGCGCCCGCACCTCTGACAGTAGGCGTAAACATTGAGGTTCTTGTGGCCACACCATGGGCACTCGCGCATGATCTTCCTCCGTTTCGATTGTATCCCCCGAATGAGCGAGCGGGTAGCAGCGGCGTGCCAAAAGGGCAGACAACGTGAAGCGGGTGTACCGTGAATGTGAGGAGGAGCTGTCATGTCAGAGGGTACGTTGAGCGCGGCACTTGAGACCGAACACCGGCAGATCGATGCGGGCATTGAAGCATATGCGAAGTCGGCGGAGGCAGGGGCGCCGGAGATTGAGCCGGTACTGCAGGCGATGGGCGCGCTACGGCGCCACATCTACCTCGAAGAGGAGATGGTGTTCCCGGCGCTGCGCGAGGCGGGGCTCGTCGCGCCGGTCTTTGTGATGGTGCGGGAACATGGCGAGATCTGGCGCGCCATGGATGGGCTCGAGAAGGCGGTGGCTGATGACCCGGCAGGCGTGGCCGCGGCCGATGTATGCCGCGAGCTGGTGAAGGCACTCGAAGCGCACAATATGAAGGAAGAGGTGATCCTCTATCCGCAAACGGACACGATCGTGACCGGGGATGCGAGCCAGGCCCTGCAGGACTTCCTCGCGAGCGGAGAGATGCCCGCCGGGTGGACCTGCCAGGCGGCCTGAGCGGGGGGCGAAGTCCGAGCAAGGCGCCACGTGGTGATCTTGCCGGCCGGGGCTATATCAGCTCTGGTCGCGGGGGATGCCTGCGAAGCCGAGGAATTCGTCCTCCCATTCGAGGACGGCCTTGATCAGCGGGGGCTCGATGGCGTGGGGCTGGCCGGTGATGCCGCGCATGCGGAACTCATCGGCAACGATCGTCGCGATCTCATCGAGTGGGCGTGCCTGGATGGCAAGTTCACGCTCGGTCTGGAGGATAAGGTCGATGAGTTCGCCGGCGAGCTGGATGCCGTCGTCCTCAAGCTGTTCCCAGATCCATTCGCCGCATTCATCGAGCAGCGCGCCTGAAAGGCGGCCGGTGGGGGTTGGTTCAGCGCTCATTCACGCTCCTTTGATTCGAAGTGAGGGGCTGCAAGGCCTACGCCCGCGCGGATGGCCTTGAGACGCATGATGTTCTCGATGTCCGGGCCTTTGCCATCGAAGCCTGGGACCTCGAGGAGGAACGGGACATCGCGAAATGCTTTGTGGCGCATGATCGTAGCGAAGCCGTCCAGGCCAATGTGGCCGTCTCCGATGTTCTCGTGCCGGTCACGGGTGCCGCCGAGCGGCATTTTGCTGTCGTTGGCATGCACGGCTACGAGACGTTCGAGGCCGATCTCTTTGTCGAACTCCTTCATGGCGGCGTCGCAGCCTTTGGCCGTGACGATGTCGTAGCCCATCGCGAGGGCATGGCAGGTATCGAGGCAGACGGCGACGCGCGGGTCGTTCTTGAGGCCGCGAATCATCTCGCCGATTTCGCCGAAAGTTGCGCCGATGCAGTTGCCCTGCCCAGCGTTGTTTTCGATGACGAGGAGGGCGTCGTTGGGGGCTGCATCGAGTGCGCGGCGCATGAGGCCACTCACCTGTGCGGCGCATTCGCCATCCCATCCGCGGCCAAGGTGGCTGCCGGCGTGGAAGATGACGCCCCGGACGCCGAGCTTGCCGGCCCAATCGAGGTACTGTGTGAGCGAAGTGACGGAGCGTTCAACGAGTGCCTCATCGGGACTGGCGAGGTTGACGAGGTAGACGCCATGGAAGAAGGCTGGTTTGGCGCTCTCGGCGAGCCCGTCGCGGAAGAGTTGTGCCTGGTCATCGGAGATGACGGGCGCTTTCCATTGCTGGGGGGCGGACGGGAAGATTTGAATCGCCTCGGCGCCGATGGCTTCAGCGCGTTCGAAGACTTTGTGGATACCGCCGGCGGAGGAGATGTGGGCGCCGATGTGCATGGGCCTATAGTACCCGGTACCCAGTCCCCGGTGCTCCGCGGGTGGGGAACTGGGAGCCGGGAAGGGGGAACTGGGCTTTACCGAATGCGGTTGCAACTTGGAGTGGTCAGCCGGATGCTGGGACGTGATCACTGGGTACCCGGGACTGGGTACTGGGTACTCAACACGGAGGTGAGCTGCGACAACTAGAACAACTTCGAGCACGCGGAGCACGACACAAGCGCCAGGTCCGTTGCGTGGCAACGGATGACGAGGCGGGGGCAGTATCGAAACATTCGGCGGATGGCCCCCCGGCAGGTACAGCCGTCAGGACGCGAACAAACCAGTGCGGGCAACCGCCTGACAAAGCAGCGCCAGGTACCAGGGACGCGCATCCCTTCAGAATGAGCTCCAGGCAACACGACCCGCGCCGGACGCCGAGCGCCGCGCGAGGGCTGGTTGTTGTGCGTGCTGTCCAGGCCCTGGCACAGGGCCGCAAGCCCAAGGAGCACGGATATGTGTGGAATTGTTGGATACACTGGCATGCGCGCGGCCGCGCCAATATTGATCGGGGCGCTCAAGGATCTCGAATACCGCGGGTACGATTCGGCCGGCATTGCGCTGATGGCAGGCGCGGGCGGTACGGGTGCGATCAGCATCACCAAGCGCGAGGGGCGCATCGCCAACCTCGAAGCAGCGGTGGCTAGCGCGGAGGTCGATGGCGCGACGGTGGGCATCGGCCACACGCGCTGGGCCACGCATGGGAAGCCGAGTGACACGAATGCCCATCCGCATGACGGTTGCGGCAAGGGCGTAGTCGTCATCCACAACGGGATCGTAGAGAACTACGCGACCCTGCGTGAGGAACTGCTCAGGCAGGGCCACGAATTCCAGAGCGAGACCGACAGCGAGACGATCGTGCACCTGCTCGAAGAGCAGCTGGAGGCGGGCGACGACCTGCTCGTGGCGCTGCGGACGGTTTCGGCACGACTCGAAGGCTCGCAGGCGATCGTGGCGATGTCGCCAAGCGAACCGGGGACGCTCGTGGCGGCGCGCGTCGGCAATGCAGGAGGCGTGGTGATCGGCTACGGCGAGGGCGAGATGTTCGTGGCGAGCGACCTCGCAGCGGTCCTGCCGCACACACACGAGGTGGCCTTCCTGGCAGATGGGCAGCTGGCGCGGGTGCGCGCGACGGGACCGGAGTACTGCCTCGCCGATGGCGCAGCGGTAACTGTCGAGAGGCGAGTCCTCGCGCTCGATGCGGGAGCAGCCACACAGGGCGCCTACCCGCACTTCATGCTCAAGGAGATCATGGAGCAGCCAGAAGCGCTCTCGGATACCATCCGAAGCCTCGTGACGGCGGAGCCGCCGGAGGTGCACCTGCCCGATGCGCCAGACGTGGAAACGCGCCTCGCTTCGATCGATCGCGTGGTCCTCATTGGCATGGGCACGAGCCTGAACGCCGCGATGATTGGGCGAAGCTACATCGAGCACTTCGCGGGGATCCCGGCCGAAACCGACAACGCGAGCGAGTTCCGCTATCGTGACGCGGTGCTCAATGAGCGCACGCTTGTCGTTTCGGTGAGCCAATCGGGGGAGACGGTCGATGTACTGGAGGCGATGCACCAGGCGAAGGAAGCCGGCGCGCTCCAGGTGACGATCTGCAACACGGAAGGTGCGCAGACTGCGCGCGTGGCCGATGGCGCGATCTATACGCGGGCGGGGCTCGAGCGCGGGGTGGCGAGCACCAAGTGCTTCACCACCGCAGTGTGCGCGCTGTATGCGCTGGCACTGAAATTGGGACAGGTACGCGGACGGCTAAGCGTCGCCGACTTGCGCCAGCACATCACGGGCATGCTGCGAGTCCCGGAAGCGGTAGGCCGTATGCTCGCGGGCGAAGTCATCCCGAGGGACGTTGTCGAGCGCGTGGCGGCTCGCTCCGACATGCTCTTCCTTGGACGGGGGCTCGAGTTGCCGGTCGCGCTCGAGGGCGCCCTCAAGATGAAGGAGATCAGTTACATCCACGCCGAGGGCTATGCCGCGGGAGAGATGAAGCACGGCCCTATTGCGCTGATCGACGCCGGGTACCCGGTGGTGGCCATCGCGACCGAGCACGGGCTGCGTTCGAAAATGGTTTCGAACATCCAGCAGG
>JAFKFP010000255.1 GCA_017308185.1 bacterium
GTTCGGCGCCGGCGCCTGGTCGATAACAGTACCTTTCGGTTGGGTGGCCGCCTGGCTTGTGGTGTCGGGGACAAGACCGGCGTTGCGGATGAGCTGTTCGGCCGAGGCCTGTTGGAGATTGACTACATCCGGCACGGAGACTGAAGTCCCCGGGGCCACGGTTGTCGTGACCGAACTGGATGGGCTGCCGCCGGCGTCGGCCACGCCGCTCACGCCGGCAGGAGAGGCGGTGCCAGCAGGAGTGCCGGCGACGCCGGATGCGCTTCCCCCGGCACGTGACAGGAGGAGCGCTATGATGATCACAACAACGATGGCGCCTATTGCGACTCCCACGACCACGAGCGTGCGTGTCTGTGCCGCCGGGTCAGTCTTAATGCGGCGGGCAGGCGCCGGGACGCCGATATCGACGCCGATCATGGGCTCGCGCGGCGCGGATTCACGATAGTTCTCCTGGCGCGACCGGGCAGGAGGCGCGGCGGCGCGGACCTGCCGGGGCCGGCTACGCGGCGCCGGAGCAGGCTCGAGGTAGCCGCGATCGTCGTCTTCGTCCGCACGATCATCGTAGTCGTCGCCGCCGGGGGTTTCGTATGCAGGCGGACGGGCCCGGCCCACGGTCTCCTGGCGGCGGCGATTCGGTGGCGCAGGGGGTTGAGGCCGCCGCCATGTGGGGCGCGAGGCGCTGACAGCACTAATGGGGTTTTCGGGCGAGGCCCGTTGTTGGGGCTCGCGCCCGTACGACGGCGGTGCGTCATCGTCGCGGGGGAAGAGGTCGAGCATCTCCTGGGGATCGAGGCCGAGGTATTGCGAATAGGAGCGCAGGAAACCGCGCGCATAGACTGGCGCCGGGATCGCCTCAAACTGCTCGGATTCGAGCGCCTGCAGGTAGCGGCGTGAGATGCGCGTGTCGCGTTCGGCGTCTTCGAGGGTTAGCCCGCGAGCTTCACGCGCGCGGACAAGGCGTGTCCCCAGCTCATTCATACTATCCCTCATGGGGTACCAACGAACGTAACAGAGGGAGGGGGAACGCGGTAGTCGGTTGCGGGTTGTCGGCCCCCGGCGCCTGACAACGAGTTAGCGACACCGGACAGGTGATCACCCGAAGCCGTTCCCCGTTCCCCGTTCCCCGTTCCCCGTTCCCCGTTAGCGCATACCATTTGCGGAATGGCTGATGCTTTGGCTGAACGGGGTAGTGTGGCGCAGCGCGCGAGCAGCGGTTTGGCGATCGCCGCGGCCATCGTGGCAGCCGGCTTTCTTGGCTCGCGCCTCCTGGGCGTACTTCGGACAGTGGCCATCGCAAACGCGTTCGGCTCGAGCCCGAACCTGGACGCCTACAACGTGGCGTTTCGCATCCCCGACCTTATCTTCCAGGTGCTGGCCGGCGCCACGCTGGGGAGCGCCTTCATCCCCGTCTTCGCGCGTCTGACTCGCCGCGAGGGGGAAGACCAGGCATGGCGGCTGGCAAGCACCGTCCTCAACCTGATTACGGTCTCAACAGCGGTGCTCTGCGGGATCGCGTTTCTGTTGGCTCCGATGCTGGTGCCCGTGCTCGCGCCGGGCCTCGCCCACGAACCCGGCGTGCATGGCGACCTCGAAGCGAAGGCGGTCGAGCTAACAAGGATCATGCTGTTGTCGCCGCTCCTGTTCGCTATGAGTGGCATCGTGACCGGCATCCTGAACGGCCGTCAACGGTTCTTCCTCTCGGCCCTGGCACCCATGCTGTACAACCTCGCAATCATCGCGGGCGCGGTGTTCCTGGCCGGGCCGTTCGGGGTCGAAGGCCTCGCTATCGGAGTGGTGGTTGGCTCCGGGTTGCACCTGCTCGTGCAGGTGCCTGGCCTGTTTCGCGAGGGGATGAAGTACACCTGGAACTTCAACTGGAGGGACTCCGCAACACGCGAGGTCGGCCGGTTGATGGCCCCGCGCATCGTGGGACTCGCAGCCGCGCAGGTGAACTTTCTCATTACGATCTATTTCGGGTCGAAACTCGCTCCCGGAACGATTTCGAACCTCACCTATGCCTGGCTGTTGGCGGGTTTGCCCCTGGCGCTCTTCGGCATGGCGTTCTCCACCGCAGTGTTCCCCAGGCTCGCGGACCACGCAGCCGACGAAGACCTCGAAGCGCTGCGCGCCACCGTTTCACGCGTGCTCCGCGTGATCATGTTCATGACGATCCCAGCCGCGCTGGGTTTGGCATTCCTGCGGTACCCGGCCACTGTGCTGGTGCTCCAGCGTGGCGAGTTCGGACCACATGCCGCCGCTGTGACGGCAGCTGCGCTGGGGTTCTACTGCATCGGCATCGTGCCGCAGGCCGGTATCGAAATCCATAGCCGGGGCTTCTACGCCATGGGCGATACGCGCACGCCCGTGACAATCGCGGTACTGGCCGTGCTCTTCAACCTCATCCTCAGCGCCCTGTTGTGGCATCGCTTCGAACACGAGGGATTGGCATTCTCGGTCTCAGCAGCATCCTGGCTGGAATGGGTGCTGCTCTTCGGCTTTTTCGCGCGGAGGACGGGCGCGTCAATCCAGGGTGACTTGAGAGCGATCGCGCGCTTTGCGGTGTGCGGCGCGATCATGACGCTGTTCCTTGCGTTGGGTTTCAATTGGTTCGACGGCGGGGGCCGGCTGGCGTGGGGGATTATTGCCATCGCCGGTGCGTTAGCGGGCGTCCTGGCCTACACCGGGGCAGCCCACGCGATGGGCATCCACGAACTGCACGAGGCGCTGGAACGGGTCCGGGGACGCCTCGGAAGACCGTCAGAAGGCGCCGACTCCGGCCTACGGACGGTCGACTAGTCCACGATCAGGAATACTGGCACGTCACACTTCCGGTGCGCGCAGAATCGTGAGCCGGGTAGGGCCGCGCATCAATATGGAATCACCCCGCACGACCTCGGCCACGCGGAACCGGCCATAGCGTGCGAGAAGCGCACGGACCGCCGACTCGATCTGGATGCGCGCGAGCGGCGCCCCCAGGCAAAAGTGGGCCGCGTAGCCGAACACGAGATGGCGGTTATCCTCGCGCGCAAGATCGATGCTGTCGGGATCCGGGAAGCGTGCGGGGTCGCGGTTGGCGGCCCCAAGCACCACATGCAGGACATCACCGGCGCGAACATTCCTGCCGCCGAGAGACTGCGGCTCACGGGCCACGCGCGAAACGATATGAGCGGGGCTGTCGTAGCGGAGAAGTTCATCGATGGCAGCGGGAAACGGTTCGGGGCCGCGGGCAAAGGCGTCCAGGGCCTCCGGGTTCTGCGCGAGCGCGAGGATCGCGTTGCCGATGCCGTTGATGGTCGCTCCATTACCCGAAAGCGCGATGTTGATGAGCAGCATGAGCATCTCATCGGCGGTCACGGCCTCGTTGTCGGGAGCCGCCAGGATCGAGCCAAGTACGCTTGTTTCGGCCACGCCGCGGTCGCGCTGCCAGCGTTCGACCATGGCGATAAGGTCGCCATGCGCTTTGCGGGCAGCCGGCAGACGCGCAGGATCGCCGCTGTGGGCGAGCATGATGCCGATGGTCAGGCCGCGAAAAGCTTCGTGGTCTTCCGCAGGTACGCCAATCTGTTCGAGGATGATCGAGGTGACCAGTGGCGCTGCGAGGCCGTTGACGACCTCCAGGGTATCCCCGGCTTCATCGAGGAGTTCGGTAATGCGTGCTTCCACTCGGGGCCGCATGGCTTCGAGGGCGCGCGGTGTGAAAGCGCGGCTCACCACCGAACGGAGGCGCGTGTGTGCTGGCGGGTCGGAGTTGCTCAACACCGCTACATCGCCCAAGGGCGCCGCCCGGCGGCGTTCTGCGAAGGCCTTGCCGGCGGAGCCTGTCGCCACATCAATCTCGGATGAAAACGTCCCATCGTCCTGCAGAACACGCGCGCAGTGCTCGTACGATGTGAGCACCCACGCCTGGAGCTGGCGGCTGAAGTGCACCGGCTCCTCGCGCCGCAGCCGCGCGAGCGAAGGATATGGGTCCTCTCGATAGGCTGGCCGGGTGGGGTCGAAGAATGGCATGCGTTTGAGTTTCAAGCCGCAAGTTGATAGTTGCTGGAAGCTCGCCGTCAGCACCGGTGAAGTGCCGTGGCTTACTACCACCAACTACAGCTCGCCAACTCCTAGCGGGCGCCGCGGAGGCGCGGGTCGAGGACGTCGCGAAGGGCGTCACCGAACATGTTGAAGCAGTACACCGTGAAGAAGATTGCAAGACCGGGGAAGATGGCGAGGTGCGGGTACTGCACGATGCGGTCCTGCGCCGAGGTGATCATGTAACCCCAGTCAGGCGTGGGCGGCTGGACGCCGAAGCCGAGGAAGCTGAGCGAGGCTTCGATGATGATGGCCGCGCCGATCTGGATGGACGCCGTCACGAGGATGATCGCGAACACGTTCGGGAGCACATGCCGGAAGATGATGCGCGTATCGCTGGCCCCAACAACGCGCGCAGCTTCGACGTACTGGTTCGCCTTCGCAGCGATGGCCGCACCGCGGATGATGCGTGTGTTGCCCATGGCGATGAGGAATCCGACCGAGATGATGATCCGGAAGACGAGCGGGATCTGCTGCACTGACGTCACGAAAAGGATGACGAATACGAGTCCGGGAAGGGCGATCCCGATATCGATGATGCGCTGGACGATGGTGTCGACCCAACCCTCGAAGTAGCCCGATGCGGTGCCGAGCACCGTCGCGATGCCAGTACTGAGGGCGACGACGCCAAAGCCGATGAGGATGGACGTACGGGCGCCGTAGATGATGCGGCTGTAGAGATCGCGGCCGAGTTCATCCGTCCCGAAGAAATGCGACAGCGACGGCCCCTGGTAGCGGTCGGGGATAAAGCCGACCGTTGGGCTTGCTGTGGCGAAGAGGCCCGGGAAAAGCGCGATGATGACAAGCAGGAGCACGAACGCCCCGCAGATTGCCCCAAGCGGCTTATGCCGGATGAAATCCCAGAGCGAGCGTCGTATGCGCTGAGGCCGGGAGACATCCGGCTGGACGGCGTATTGTTCGAGGACCGTTGCGTCAGATGCCATTTAGCTATACCTGATGCGCGGGTCGATGACGCCGTAGAGGAGATCGACCGCGAGGTTTGAGAAGACGACGACGAAGGCGATGATGATGTTGATGGCTTCGATTACGGGGTAATCGTGCTGGTTGATGGCGGCGATGTAGTACCGGCCCATCCCGGGGATGTTGTAAATCTGCTCGATGATCACGGAGCCGCCCACAAGAATCGGCAGCTGTAGGCCGACGACGGTAATTACCGGGATGAGCCCGTTCCGCATGCCGTGCCGGACAACGATCACGCGTTCTCTCAGGCCCTTCGACCACGCAGTCCGTATGTAGTCCTGGCGGAGGACTTCGAGCATCGAGGAGCGTGCGAAGCGCATCACACCGCCGGCGAGCGCGGCGCCGAGGAGAAACGACGGGACGAACATGAACTTCAGGTTCGCGATGGGGTCGGCGGTGAAGTTCGGGTATTTATTGGGAGGCACGCCCCATAAGAAGTACCTGGATGCCAGCGTGATGAGCATGATGGCGATCCAGAAACTGGGCGCCGCGAGCAGGCCGATGGCGAAGCTCCGGCCCAGGTAGTCGGCAGGTGAGTCCTGTCTGACCGCGGATATGACGCCGATGGGTAAGGCGATGAGCAGCGATATGATGATCGCAAGCACGCCGAGCTCGATCGTGATTGGGATGCGGTTCGATAGCTCAGAGTTCACCGAACGGGAGCTCAGGATCGACTCCCCGAAATCGAACCGCACAATCTTACCGAGCCATTCCACATACTGCTTCGGAATATTCTGATCGAGACCAAGGTCCTTCTTCAGGGCTGCCTTGGCGGCAGGATCCATGGAGCCATAGTCGCCCGAAATGAGGTCGACTACATCGCCCGGTACCGACCGCACCAGGATGAACACGACGAACGTGACGCCAAGGAGGGTGGGGATCATGAGCAGGAGCCGGCGAATCAGGTATCGCTGCACGATGGCAACCTCAAGAGAGAGTCCAGCCGGTAACCCGGCTGGCCGAAAGGCGGTGCGAAGGCAAGACGTACGAGACGGAGCCGGGGAGCGGTGTCATGGGTCTAGCCTTTCGGGAAACAGATAGCCAGTATCTGGCGAACGAGCATACCGGCGCATGGACGAAGTTGATTGGAGATATCTACGAGGCTCCGCCTTTGCTGTCAACCATTTTGGGGAAACGAAAAGTTGGCTTTCAGCAGCGTTTGAACGGCGATACGGCTGCTCCATGCGGAGTTGTGAGCCGCAGTATGGCATCATGCAGTGGAAAATGGGACGCAGGTAAAGTCGGCAGCAGAGGACGACCACCAGATCGTGGCGCCACACGGACCGTCTCGCCGGCAACAAAAGGCGCACCCTTACGTGGTGCGCTGGAGCGTGGGGCTGGAGCCTCCTCACGGACTCGAACCGTGGACCTACGCTTTACGAAAGCGTCGCTCTACCAGCTGAGCTAAGGAGGCGCAGTGGAAACGGTACCGCGAACGCGCCGCGATTGTCTACGCGGATGCAGCGGCCGCCGTCGTAGACTTCGAGCGCGGACGCCGCCGGCTCACGGGCGCAGTGGTGCGGCTCAGCAGCGCAAGCAACGAACCAATGTCATTGTCGAACTCGTTCGGGTGCCGCAATGCAAGCTCGGGGTGCAGCTTGTAATGATTGCGGCGGCCAATGCGCTCGCGCGATAGGTAGCCCGCATCCACGAGGTCCGCCACGATACGCTGGGCAGCACGCTCGGTGATCCCGACGTTCGACGCTACATCACGCAGGCGCATGGCAGGGTCAGAAGCGATGCAAAGAAGGACGTGCGCATGGTTGGTGAGAAAAGTCCACTGTTCCATGCGCTCCACCATACGCCTTCCGGGCAAGTCATGTGCGACTGATGGCGGCTGTTGCATAACCGGAATTGGGATTCCGTCGCCCTTTGTCGGGCGACGCCACACACCGCGACAGCCGACGTGTACGATTGGCGCGACATGCCAATGAACATGTTTGAAGGCGGCCTTGTCCGTTTGCGCGGCGTCGAGCCCGGCGATTGGGAGGTGTTCCACGCCTGGGACGCGGACTCGGATGCGCAACGGGCGGGCTGGCGGGTTTTCCCGCCGCAGGGCTCGGAGGCTGCAAGGGAGTGGGCGAAGGAGGCAGCGGCGAAGCGCGCTGATGGCGACGAGTTCCGGCTCGTGATCGAGACGCTCGAGGGCGTCCCGGTGGGAATGCTCAACACGCACAGCACCGACCCGGTGCATCGCCACTTCGCCTACGGCATTACGGTCGGCCGCGCGTACTGGGGCCGCGGGTACGCAATCGAAGCGCTGCGGCTGTTGTTCCGCTACATGTTCCGCGAACGTGGCTATCACAAGGCCAACGCGTGGGTGTACAGCGGCAATGACCGTTCGATCCAGATGCACGAAAAGCTGGGAATGCAGCGCGAAGGCCGGATACGCGAGAACCACTTCGCCGATGGCAGATTCGAAGATGAGATCTGGCTGGGGATGACCGCGTCGGAGTTCGCCGCGCTTTACGAGTGATGTCCCCGCCCCACAGATCAGCGTCCCATGCCTGTCTCGGCGACAGCCCAGCGTTCGGCCCATGAATCGATCGCCTCGACAACCTGGAGGAGTTCGCGGCCCTTGGCCGAGAGAGTGTACTCGATACGGACGGGGACTTCGGGGTACACGTGGCGCTCAACGATGCCCTCGGATTCGAGTTCGCGAAGGCGCTCGGAGAGGAGGCGGTCGGAAAGGCCGGGGATCTGCTGGATGATATCACCGAAGCGGACGGCGCCCGCAAGCAGTGCGCGCACGATGGCGCCGCTCCAGCGCCGGCCGATGAGTTCGACCGTGTGCTGAAACTTGGGGCAGTAAGGGCTGACCGGTTCGCAGCTTTGATCCACGGGGCCAGTATAGCACGCATTGACTTCTCTTTGGTAAGTAGCTTGACTTTTGTGTGGGCCGCAGGCTATGGTTTGTATGACAGTAACTCGCTTACTAAAGAGAAGTGCGAGTACAGTGGTAGCAAGGCTCAATGCAGGAGGAAAAACAGATGGCCTGGACGCTCGACAAGGCACACAGCAGCTTCGCGTTCTCCGTGAAGCACATGGTGGTGGCGACGGTGCGCGGACGCTTCACGGATTTCGCCGTCGACGCCGACAGCAACGAGGACGACCTCACGAAATCATCGGCGACGGTCAGCGTCGATATTGCGAGCGTGGACACGGGTGAGGCGGGCCGCGACCAGCATCTCCGCTCGGCCGATTTCTTCCATCACGAAGAACACCCCCAGATGACGTTCGTCTCGAAGCGGATTGAATCGAAGGGCGGTAATGAATACCGCCTCGTGGGCGACCTCACCATCCGCGGCGCCACGAGGGAAGTCACGCTTGATGGCGAAGTCAACGGGCCTGTGAAGGACCCGTACGGCAACAATCGCATCGGCATCACGGGCGAGGGGAAGATCAACCGGAAGGACTTCGGGCTGAACTGGAATGCACTGCTCGAAGCTGGCGGCGCGGTGGTTGCCGACACCGTGAAGCTCGACATCGACGTCGAATTGGTGAATCCAGCGGCGTAAACCCGGCGCACCATGTATCCACGAGCGCCCCGGCGAGTCGTCGTCCGGGGCGCTTTCGCGAGTACTGCCTGTGCCGATTGACGACGTCTCGAATCCCGCCATCCGATATAGACGTACAACCTCGTCCAAAAAAAAACGGGGAGCTGCGCAGTGGTGATCGGAGGCCGGCTGCTTCCTACCGGGCGCGGAAGTGAGCATGGTGGCTCTTACCCGGCGATGTGCCAGCCTACAGACACACATGGCATTCGATATCGAACAGACAGCCGATGCACTGCTGACGCGCCTGCGAGCCGAGCTCGCGGCGCCCGGCCTGTCGTATCGAGAGGCGCCGGTACGGCTCACCGGCGGGTACGACACGCTCACGCTGCGGTTCGCGTTGGACGGCGCGAAGCCACCGATGGATGGCCAGTTGGTGGGAAGGCTGTTTGGCGACACGCCGGATATTGAGCGGGCCGGGCGGGAAGCAGCGATCCACCAGGCCGTGGCCGCACAGGGCTACCCCGCACCGCCGATCCTGCACCTGTCGCAGGGCCTGGCGCCACCCGGGGCGTTCGTGGTGATGCCTCTCGTGCCGGGCGTGACCCTGCGCCACGCCATGGGCAACCCGCGGACGTTGTGGAAATCGCCGGTCCTCCTGGCGCGCCTGCATGCACGTCTGCACGCGCTCGATGCGTCGATGCTGCCGTTGGACGAGCGCTCGCGAGCCATGGCGAACTGGCCGCGGATGCTCTCGGGACAGGCGGCCGCCGCAGGCGTGGAAGGGTTCGGCCCCGCGTTGGAGTGGGCGGCCCGAAACGCCCCCACCACGGGCCGGCGCTCGATCCTGCACCTCGATTTCCACCCGGGGAACGTGATGGTGGCAGATGGCAAGGTGACGGCGGTGCTCGACTGGGCGAACGGCACCACGGGCGACCCGGCCTCGGATGTGGGGACAACCATGGCATTGCTCACGATGGGGCCGGTGGAAGCGCCGGCAGTGGTCACGCCCGCGCTCAACGGTATCCGCAAATGGCTGGCGCGCCGGTATGCGGCGGAGTACCTGCGGCTCAGCCCGTTGCCGCCCGAGAGCATCCGCTATTACGAAGCTCGACGCTGCCTGACCGCCATGCTGCACGTGGCGATACGCCGGGCGGGCAGCACGCTCGGCGAACGGGACCAGTACGCGTGGGACGGCTCGCAGCAGGTCCGCAACATGAGACGGCGGTTCGAAGCGATCAGCGGAGTGAAGCTGCCGATACTGTGAGGGCGCTGGCGGCGGGCAGTGCGTTGGCCAGCCACTGGTAGCCGCCAACCTGCCAGGCGGTCAGAATGACGCCACCACTAAGGAGCGCGGGAGGCACAGGTGTCTGATTGCATCGTTGAGACTACGGATGGCGTGATGGTCATCAAGTTCAACCGGCCGGAGAAGATGAACGCGATGGGCGGGACATTGATGGCGGAGTTTGATGCCGCCGTCGC
>JAFKFP010000366.1 GCA_017308185.1 bacterium
CAGCTTCTCATCGAGTTGGTCGAGGCGGATGTGCCAGGGCATGATGACGCTCGCTCGATCGCTGATGACGAGCCGGCTGGTATCGATGCCTTTGTCCTGCAGGCCCTCGATCTCGCCGAACAGGGCTTCGGGGTCGATGGCGACGCCGTTGCCGATGACGCAGGTCTTATCGGGATAGAAGATGCCAGCGGGGACGAGATGCAGTTTGAACTCGCCACGATCGTTAATGATGGTGTGGCCGGCGTTGTTCCCGGCTGAGTAGCGGGCGACAACACGTGCTTTGCGGGCGAGGAGGTCGACGATGCGGCCTTTGCCTTCGTCGCCCCACTGCCCGCCGACAACGACGACGATGGGCATGGCATGGCTCCGGGCGGCCCGTGTACCGGGCGTCCGTTGATTGAGTCTACAGGGGAAGTGGCGTTGGGGCGAAACGTGCACGCCCAGCGTGCCGGTGCTCAGTACTGCGCGCGGCCTGCCGCTCGCACGCTACAATGCGCGCGCCGGGACGATCCGGTCGTGGAGGCGTAGGCGCGGATGGCGGAAGCACAGGCGTTGGCAGGGATCCGGGTGGCCGAATTGGCGACGGGTGTGGCGGGCCCGTACTGCGGCAAGCTGCTCGCCGGGCTGGGCGCGGATGTGCTGAAGATAGAGCCTCCCGGCGGCGACCCGTCGCGCCTGACGGGACCGTTCCCGGGCGACCTGCCAGACGTCGAACGCAGTGGACTGTTCCTGCACCTCAATACATCGAAGCGCAGCGCCACGCTCGATATCTATGCGCCGGGGGCTGTTGAGACGCTCGAGGGCCACCTTGCCGCGGAGCGGACGGACGTGCTCATCCTGGACATGCAGCGAGAGGACCTGCGGCGCGCCGGGATAGATCTCGACCAGCTTCATGCGCGACTGCCGCGGCTGGTCATCGCGGATGTCACGGCGTTTGGCCTCAGCGGGCCATACGCGGACTATCGCGGAGGCGAACTGATTGCGTATGCGCTGAGCGGATATATGACCCTTACCGGGGCGGCGGACCGCGAGCCAATTAAGTCGTACGGGAACCTCGTGCAGTACGAGGCGGGGGCACACGCGGCGGTGGGCGTGATGGCGGCGTTGTTCGCGCGCGAGGCCACGGGGCGCGGCCAGGTCGTGGACGTCTCGGTGATGGAGGCCGGCACATTTCTGCTGGGCGCGGTTGAGCAACTCGCGCACTTCTACGGGCGCATCGAACGGCGCAATGGTACGCGGCTGCTCGGGTTCGGGCCGGAACACTCGTATCCGTCGACGATCCGGCCGTGCAAGGACGGGTATGTCCATGCACATTCGAACAACCGCTATCTCGACCTGCTCGGGGCGCTCGTCCCGCACCCACGATTACTCGATCCAGACGTACTCGCGGCGATGATGGCCCACGCCGACGAAATCGACGCGATCATGGACGAATGGCTGGCGGACAAGACGCGCGACGAGATTGTCCAGGCCGCGCAGGAGCTGCGGCTGCCGTTCACCGAAGTGATGACGCCGGGCGAAGTGATGGCCGACCCCAACCATCGTGAGCGCGGGAGCTTCGTGGAGGTAGAACATCCGGGCGCGGGCCGTGTCCTACAGCCGGGGCCGCCTTTCCGCATGCATGGGACGCC
>JAFKFP010000102.1 GCA_017308185.1 bacterium
AGGCCGAGGTCGGTGAAAAAGGAGATGGCCTCTTCGAGGTCGCGGACGGCGATGCCGATGTTCTCTAGTTTGATCGTCATGTGCGCCATGCTAATCGAGTGGGGGTCCGTTGGAATAGTGCATACAGAGAGTCACTCCATGCGCAGGCGGGCACGGGCGCAACCCGCCGCGTAGACTAGCCATCATCACCCCCGGAGGGACGACGGATGGCAGCGCTGGATGGTGTTCGGATATTGGACTTGACGCAGTACGAGGCGGGCACGAGCTGCACGCAGTACCTCGCGTGGTTTGGCGCGGATGTCGTGAAGGTTGAGCCGCCGGGTCGCGGGGACCCCGGGCGGGGCGTCGAAGGCGGCGGCGTGGATTCGCTGTACTTCCTCAGTTTCAACCACAACAAGCGGAGCGTCGCGCTGAACCTCGCCGACCCGCGTGGCAAGAAGCTGTTCCTGGACATGCTGCCGAAGTTCGATGTCGTCACGGAGAACTTCAGCCTGGGGACGATGGAGAAGCTCGGGCTCGGTTATGATGTGCTGCAGAGCGTGAACCCGCGTGTGATCTACGGGACGATCAAGGGGTTCGGCACGTACGGGCCGTACAGCCAGTACAAGTGCTTCGATTGGGTCGCGCAGGCGACGGGCGGTTCGTTCAGTGTGGCGGGAGAGGCGGATGGGCCACCGGTGAAGCCGGGCGCGACGATGGGCGATACGGGTTCAGGCATCCATTTGGCGATGGGGATCATGGCGGCGCTCATGCAACGCGAGAAGACGGGCCGCGGCCAGATGATCGAGATTTCGATGCAGGAAGTGGTCGCGAGTTTCATGCGGATGCAGCTTTCGACGCGAGAGCGCTTCCCGGAAGGGCCGGTGCCGCGCCGCGGTTCGCGGTCGGGCGGGATGCCGGCGACAGGCATGTACCGCTGCGCGCCGGGCGGGCCGAACGACTACATCTACATGCACATCGTGACGCAGCGGATGTGGGACTCACTCACGATTGGCATCGGCAAGCCGGAGATGCAGGCCGACGAACGGTTCACGACGATCCAGGCACGTGCGCAGAACTGGGACATCATCCAGCAGGAGATCGAGGAGTGGACGATGCAGCGCACGAAGTTCGAGGCGATGGAGGAGTTGGCGGAGGTCGGTGTGCCGGTGGGGGCGGTGTACGACAGCATCGACCTGCTGAATGACCGGCACCTGGCGGCGCGCGGGCAGATCGCGAAGGTCCAGCATCCCGAGCGGGGCGACGTCGAGATGCTGGCGCCGCCGGTGCACATGAGCGACTCGGAGGTCGAGATGCGGCCGGCGCCGCTGCTCGGGGCTGATACGGCGGGGGTGCTCGCGGAGGAGTTGGGGCTGGGCAGCGAGGATATCGCGGCGCTGGCGGCTGATGGGGTAGTGGGGACGCGGTAGCGGGCGGGCGCCACAGGCTGCCGGGCGCCGGGCCGGAACGCGCCAATGTTTTGATTTTCGCGTGAGTGCGCGTTTTTGCGCGTTGGTGGCGCGTGCGTGGCGCGTTCACGTGCGTTGTCGTGCAATCCGGGGGTCCGGGACCGCCCGCTCCCTGACGGTCGCGGTACTGACTGCGTCGTGCATGACCGGAAGCCCAGGGGCTCCGTGGCGGTCGCGG
>JAFKFP010000256.1:0-17637 GCA_017308185.1 bacterium
ACTACGACGGCGCGGGCGACCGCTGCACTCCCCGCGGCGACCGCCACCCCGACGCCCACGCGGTCGGTCACGCTGCATGCGGTGGGCGACATCATGCTCGCACGCTCGATTGGCGCGCGTGTGCTGGCGGACGGCCCGTCCGTGGTCTTCGCAGGGGTGATGCCAGAACTGGCATCGGCGGACCTCACGGTTGGCAACCTCGAGACGTCTATCTCGGACGAGGGCACCCCGGCGGCCAAGGGCTACACGTTCCGCGCGCCGCCGCAGACAGCGGCGGCGCTGAAAGACGCTGGCTTCGACGTTGTTTCGCAGGCGAACAACCACGCGCTGGACTACGGCCCCTTGGCGCTGGCGGATACGCGCCGGTTGGTTGAAGCGCAGGGGATCCTTATCACCGGAGCCGGTGCGGACCTGGCGCAGGCCACGCAGCCGGCCATCCTCGAACGCAACGGGCTGCGCATCGCCTTCCTCGGGTTCGTCGATACCGCCGCCGAAGGGTCATATAACGAAGCGGATTGGGCCGCGACAGCAACCACGCCGGGCGTGGCCTGGGCGAGCACGGCCGCGATCACCGAAGCGGTGCGCGCGGCGAAGGCTGAGGCGGATGTGGTGGTGGTGATGCTCCACGCGGGAGTCGAGTACGCGACGACTCCGTCCGCGAGCCAGCAAACGTTCGCGGAAGCGGCCATCGATGCCGGGGCGGCACTGGTGCTCGGCGCGCACCCGCATGTGCTGCAACCGGTCGTGCCGTATCACGGCGGGGTGATCGCCTATAGCCTCGGCAACTTCGTCTTCGACGGCTTCGACCCGCCCGCCAACACGACGGAGATCTTCGACGCGGTGCTCACACCGAAGGGCGTGGAGTCGTGGAAGCTGCTGCCGGTGAGCATCGGTGGAGACGGCTTGCCTGTCGTGGATGGATGACTCCGGGTACGCGAGGATGCATAGTGCCTACGGCAGGACACACCCGGAGGCGTAATCCCACGATGAATTCGAACCGCCGGACGACGTTGTTCTATGGAATTGCAGTGTGTAGTGGCCTGGTGGCGCTCCTCCAAATCGTGACGGCCATCCTCAGCGCGGACGCCTTCAACACAGTCGTTCTACTGATTACTGGCGCGATTTTCGCAATCGTGTCCTACAACGCATTCACTGCGGCACGGCGCGGCGCGCGTAGAACTGACAGCCGGCCTCGATCCTAGCTCATCGACCGCTCGACCTCGTCCATTTGGCGAGCGAACTCTGCGAACTGCTCGGCCGTGAACCAGCCTGGGGCAGGTTCGAACAGGGCGTCCTCTTCATCGCCGAAGTGGCCCTGGAGGATCCAGTCGAGCTTCATGACGGTATCCCGGAAGCCGACCATCACGTCCAGCGATGGCCGCGCGCCAGCGACAGCGAGGCCGGCTTGCAGGCTGGCTGACTCGGCGTGCACCTCATCGTGGGTGGCGTCGAGTGCCGCCAGCATCCGTTGAATATCCCACTCCTTGGCGCGCACCTCGTCGTGCTGGGCGAGCATATCCACGACGATGGCCTCGTTCTCCTCAATCAGTTTTCGCATGACCGGGAAGAGAACCTCTTCTTCCTTGGCGATGTGCGTCGTGAGGTCGATGGCGAGGAACGCGTCGAGGTCGCGGAGGATGTCCATGGCGTGCGTGACCACCTCGTCGGAGGCGTCGCGGACGGTAGCGGCATCGATGGCTTCACGGGCATCGTGGACGATCTGTTCGACGAGGCGGTGTTCGCGCACCAGCCCGGCCAGCGGTTCCGGGAGGTCATCCATGCCAGTAATGTCGCATTATCCAGGGGGGATCTCAAATGGCCGCCACGGTTCGTGGCGGGCCCAGTGACGATAAGGCATGGGTATGTCACCGGGCTGCCGGGGGTATGCTGCTGGGTAGACCGGTATCGGAGGCAGGCAGCAAGCCATGGAAGACGAATCCATCATCCACCGCATCACCACCCTCGTCGATGAAGAGAAGCAGATCCGCGCCAGCGAAGAGGCGGGAGAATCGCCCGGCGACGCGCGCTCGCGCCTTGCCGAGATCGAACAGACGCTCGACCAGTGCTGGGATCTGCTTCGCCAGCGCCGTGCCCTGCGCGAGTACAACAACGACCCGCGCGACGCCCATGTCCGCGACAAGTCGACGGTCGAACACTACGAGCAGTAGCGTGCGCGGTGCTCCGCCGCCACCGACTTTTGACGGATGCCAGCGCACCGCGGCGAGTGTACTGTATCGGCGTTATCGATACAGGAGGACACCGTATGGGCCAGCGTGCAGAAGAACTCGCCAGGCAGTTCGAGCGGGTACACGACGAATTCTTGACGGCGATCGAGCCGATGTCGCCGGAGCAATGGGCGGCGGCCACGCATGAGGAAGGCTGGACCGCGGGCGCAGCCGCACATCATGCAGCGATCGCGGCAGAGCCATTGAGCGGCTTCATTCGCGCGGCTGCCGCAGGTGAGCCGTTGCCGCCGATCACGCCCGAGCAGCTGAACGAAATCAACCGGCAACACGCCGAGGCATTCGCCAACGTCTCGAAGGACGAAGTCGTTGCTGAGGTGAAGAAGAACGTGCCACCGACCGCGGCGCTGATCCGCTCACTTTCGGATGAACAACTTGATCGCCAGGCGCAGACGCCGTTCGCAGGGCCGATGACCACGGAACAGATCATCAACAATGTGTTGATCGGCCATGTGCAGCAGCACCTGGCGAGCGTGCAGGGCGCAGGTTAGACGCGGAGCACGGGCATGTATCTCACGGCGACACCGGACTTTGCTTCGATCCAGTGGGGTGACCCCGCCGATGCAGAGCGCGATTGGTGGCTGGACCGCACGCACTGTCCGGTCGCGCTCCCACCACTCCCGGCCGCGCTGTTTGGAGAATGGATCGCGGCGGGCCTCAATGCCCGCCTCATCACGGTCAATGGTTACGTGTTCATGGCGGACGATGCCGAGCCCCGCGCGGCGGACTTCGGCGTACCCCCCGTGCAGGTGTGGGACGAACGGGCGCCGGGAGTTGTGCAGACGCCGTGCCTTGCGATACGCCTGCGCCAGTATGACGAGTCGGATGTGCGCGCTGCGCATGAGGCGCTGGAAGCGGCGCTCGCCGAATCGGCAGCGGCGTTCACGTTCACGATGGAGGTCGCCGGGGCGCTTTTCCCGCTTGCCGGGCGCCTGGTGGGTTTCTGCACGTCGGTGGTGGGGCCGTCCGGACCGCTCGAAGCGGCGACGATTGTGGGCGACGGCAATAACGTGACATTGGAATCGGCGGCGGGGCTCGAGCAGCTCGCGGAAATGGCGCGGGCGGACCCGAGCGTCGCCAGTCTGGTGAGGAGTGGGGACGTTGGGGCGCTTCGGAGCGCGCCGCAAGCGGCGGCCTTTTCCCGGGCTTTCGATGCGTACCTGGAGCGCTTCGGCTGGCGATGCCAGGAGTGGACAGATCTGCACCGGCCGCCGTGGGCGGATGAGCCGCACATCCCGCTTGCGATCGTTGCGCGCTACCTGGATTCGCCAGAGCAGCGGCCATCGGCTTCGTTTGGGCGCGCGCGTGCGGCCCGGGCCGAGGCCATCGCACGCATCGAAGCTGCGATCGGCGAGTCTGCGCGCGTGCAGGAGTTCCGGGGTTTGCTGGCGTCCCTTGAGGGTGCGCAGCGAGTCATCGAAGAGCGTTCGCACTGGCAGATGCTGTTGTTTGCAGCGTTGCGTCAGCCAGTACTCGCGCTTGGACGCGCCCTGGTGCGCGCCGGGTTTATCCGGCAGCCGGACGATGTCCACTTCCTGTCACTCGCGGAGCTTCGCGAGCTTGCGTACGGCGGGTCGGCTGCGGATGCGGTGGCGGTCGTCGCGACACGTCGTGGACAGCTCGCTGAGTGGGAACGTTTGCATGCGCCGATCAGCATCGGGAAGAGCGGTGTCCGGCAGACACCGCCGCCCGAGTGGGGTTCGGCCAGTGATGAAGGGCACGGAGGCCCTGTGGGCCAGCGTGTGCTCAAGGGTGTGGGGGTGAGCCGCGGTGTGGTGAGCGGCCGGGCGCGGACGGCGGGGTCGCTCGAGGCCGCGGAGAAGGCGATTGAGCCGGGGGACATACTGGTGTGCCGGTCCACGTCGCCGCCATGGACGCCGTTGTTCGCCGTCGCGGGCGGAATCGTCACCGATGCGGGCGGGATGCTTTCGCATGCGGCCATTACGGCGCGCGAATACGGGATTCCGGCGGTGACGAATACAGGTCGCGCGACACTCGAAATACCAGATGGGGCCCGTGTGACCGTCGATGGCGCTGCCGGCACGGTCATCATCCACGACTGACCGCGCGGCCGGCCGTCGGCGCTATCGCCCGGGGGGACGATCGCCCGTACCCTAGGGACATCTCGAACCCGGAGCGCCGCCTAATGTCAGCCCTCTCTCAACGCGACCCGGACGTCGCCGGCATCATCGAAGCCGAGCGTACCCGCCAGGTCGAATGCCTTGAACTCATCGCCAGCGAGAACTACGCCTCTGCAGCCGTCCTTGAGGCGACCGGTTCGGTGTTCACCAATAAATACGCCGAGGGCTATTCGGGCAAGCGCTACTACGCAGGTAACCAGCAGAGCGACCGCGTGGAGACGCTGGCCATCGACCGCGCGCTCCAACTGTTCAAGGCCGACCACGCAAACGTGCAGCCGACCTCCGGCGCCGAGGCGAACATGGCGGCGTACTTCGCCATGGTGCAGCCCGGCGACACGATCATGGGGCTCAGCCTCGACCAGGGAGGGCATCTCACGCATGGCTCGCCGGTGAACTTCAGCGGGCGGCTCTACAACTTCGTGCCCTACACCGTGGACCGCGAATCCGAGACGCTGGACATGGCGGCGATCCGCGTGATGGCGCTTGAGACGAAGCCGAAGGTCATCGTGGCCGGGTACACGGCCTACCCGCGCGCCATCGATTTCGCGGCGTTTGGCGAGATTGCGAAGGAGTGCGGTGCCGTGCTCATGGCCGATATGTCGCACATTGCGGGGCTCGTCGCGGCTGGCGAGCACCAGTCGCCGGTGCCATATGCCGGGGTGGTCACGACCACCACGCATAAGTCTCTGCGCGGCCCGCGTGGCGCGCTCATCCTTTCGACGGGCGATATGGCGGAGGCGATTGACAAGGCGGTCTTCCCCGGCACGCAGGGCGGGCCGCATATGCACACCATCGCCGGGAAGGCCGTGGCGTTTGGCGAAGCGCTCAAGCCCGAGTTCAAGGATTACGCGCACCAGATTGTCGTAAACGCGGCCGCCCTCGCCGAAGGGCTGCTCGAAGGTGGCCTGCGGCTCGTTTCGGGGGGCACCGACAACCACCTCATTCTGGTCGATTGCAACTCGGTGGGAATCAGCGGGTTGAAGGCGCAGAACGCGCTCCAGGGGTCGGGGATTATCACGAACAAGAACACGATCCCGAACGACCAGCGCTCACCGTTCGTGACGAGTGGTCTGCGGCTCGGGACGCCCGCCCTCACCTCGCGCGGCATGCGCCCCGACGAGATGAAGCGCACCGCCGCCTGGATCTGCCGCGTCCTCAAAGACCCGGACGGCGACGGCGTGCGCGAGACTGTGCGGCAGGAAGTGGGCGAGTTCGCACGCATGTACCCCGTGCCCGGGATCACGGACGCGGTGGGGGTGTAGTTCTCACTCCGGCAGCAGCTGAAGCGCCGCGACGTGCCGCGGCCGCATCATCCCGAAGTGCCGGTGGTCGAGCGTCGCCAGCTTCGGCTCATTGAGCCGCTCGACGACGGCCAACACGGCCGCATCGACGAAACCGACCCGGGCGTCCGCGTATTGTTCACAGAGCGTCCGGATCCGGACGTAATCGATGGGTTGAAGCTCTTCAACTCTGTACGAGCCTGAGATGATGTCATCTATCAAGGCGACCGTAAGCCTTGGATCGAGCCACTTGTCAATCCAGTACCCAACTTCGGTCAGCACTGGCGCGGGGATCACCAGTTGCTCGCTGGTTAGCCGCAGAAGGTCGACGCATTTGCTGTGTGCTGCATCGCGTTTATCGATGCTCGCATACAGCGGTCCTGCATCCATGACTAGCGCCACGGGGGCAGCTCCGGCATTTCCGTGGACATGCGCTCAGAAATGTCCGAGCGGCCCGAGTCGCCCATGCCCAGGCTCTTCGGCATCCGCCGTCGCACAGGGGCGAGTTTCTCTTCCAGCGCCTCACGGATGATCTCCTCGGGCGTGATGCCACGCGCTGAGGCCAACTCTTCCAGCCGGTGCTGGGTTGCGTCGTCGAGCGTGAGTGTCGTCGTAGGCATGTGCGCATTGTAGCATTCAGCGCCGCCCAATCCGGTACAATCGCCCCACTCTCCCCTCCCGAGGTCCCGCAATGCCATACGCCAACCCGCAACACCTCATCTCCACCGCTGACCTCGACGCCAATCTCGACGACCCCGCGCTGCGCATCCTCGACTGCACGGTCTATATCACGGCGGAGGGCGTTGGCGGCGGGCGCGAGCATTACGAAAAGGCGCATATTCCCGGTTCTGTCTTCGCCGATTTGGCGGGCGAGCTCTCCGATCCGGATGCGCGCCTCCGCTTCACTATGCCATCCGCCGAGCGGTTCTCGGCCGCGATGTCGCGCTATGGCGTCGGGCCTGGTACGCGCGTGGTCTGCTACGACGCGAACATGAGCATGTGGGCCGCGCGAGTGTGGTGGATGCTTCGCGCGTTCGGTTTTGATGATGCGGCGGTGCTCGATGGAGGCTGGAAGAAGTGGAAGCTCGAAGGCCGTCCTTCCTCGACCGAACCGGGCAGCTATCCCCCGGTGAGCTTCGTGGCGAAGCCGCGTACCGGGCTCATCGCCACCAAGGACGAGGTGCTGGCTGCCACCCAGGCCGGTTCGGCCTGCGTCATCAATGCACTGACGGAAGAGCAGCATCGCGGCGACAGCGGCGCCACTGGTTACGGGCGCCCCGGCCACATCGCCGGCAGCACGAACGTCTCCGCGCGCGGGATGCTGGATGCCGAGACCGGCGCCTACCTGCCGGGCGACACACTCGCCGCGCGGTTTTCGGAAGCGGGCGCGAAGAGCGGCGGCCGCGTAATCACGTACTGCGGCGGAGGTATTGCGGCGAGCAGCGATGCCCTCATCCTCACGCTGCTCGGCCACGAAGACGTGGCCGTCTACGATGGGTCGCTGTCCGAGTGGGCGCATGACCCTTCGCTCCCGATGGAAACCGGCGGATGACGGCGGGCGCCAGTGGCGGAGTCGACCCGGTGATCGCCGGGAACGGCGCACAGCGGCTCAGTTGGCGGGAGATCCCGCCGCACATTCGGGCTGGGCTGGAAGAGCGCTTCGGGTCGTCCGTGGTCGATGCGGTCAGTCAGCCGGGCGGCTTTTCACCGGGATTCGCGTCGCGGCTGACGCTCACAGATGGCCGTCGCGTGTTCGTGAAAGCCGTTAGCGGCGCGCAGAACCGCGAAAGCCCGGCTATCTACCGGCAGGAGGCGCGCTACGCCGCGGCGCTCCCGGCGGAAGTGCCTGCGCCGCGGCTGCTCTGGACGTTCGACGACGACGATTGGGTGGCGCTCGCCTTCGAGGATATTGAAGGGCGGCCGCCGTCACTCCCCTGGCAGCCGGACGAACTCGGCCGTGTGCTCGAAGCCATCGCGGCGCTACCCGCAGCCCTCACGCCACCGCCATTCGAGGCGCCAACGCTTGGAGATGCATTCGCGCGCGCGTTCAGCGGATGGCGCAGGCTTGCAACGAAAGAACGCGAGCGCGCTGTGGAGCTCGACCCCTGGGCGCAGGCGAACCTCGACCGGCTCGCGGAACTTGAAGTTACGTGGCAGGCGGGTGCGGGTGGCGGGACGCTTCTCCATTCGGACTTGCGCGCCGATAACATTCTGCTCACGTCCGAGCGCGTCTACATCGTTGATTGGCCGTGGGTGCGCACCGGCCCCGCATGGGCCGACCTGCTCTTCATGTTGCCGAGCGTGGCCATGCAGGGCGGCGGCGACCCGGAGGAGATCTTCGTCACGCACGCGATCGCGAAAGATGCGCCGCGCGAGGCCGCGAATGCGATGCTGGCGGGACTCACCGGGTACTTTCTGCGGAGCGCTCTGCAGCCTGCGCCGCCGGGGTTGCCAGCCCTGCGGCTGTTTCAAAAGGCCCAGGGCGATGCCGCGCTCGCGTGGCTTCGGCGACGCCTCGGCTGGTGAGATGCGCGCGGCCGGGCGTCGTACCTGCTACCGGGGTTCCCTGCTAGCATGGACGGCGGCCCACCGCGCGGAGAGGTGCTGGAGTGGTCGATCAGGCACGCCTGGAAAGCGTGTAGGGGTGCAAGTCCCTCGTGGGTTCGAATCCCACCCTCTCCGCCACCGTCATGTCGGGACGCCGAGCAGGGCCTTCATGCGCGGCTCGCGCCGGATCGCCAGCACGATCGTCGTCGCGAACATCGCCAGCCCCAACCACGCCAACGCTCCGGATGCCGATACGAGGTGGAGCCGTGCCTGTCCATCCATGTGCCCGAGGAGCAACGCCGCGACCACGCGCAGGATGAGCGAAGCGGTCATGAGCCAGAAGACGGACCGCTCCCAGAGCGCAGGCGGGCGGGCCTCGGCGCGGCTCAATGCGAACACTGGCGCGACAAGCTGCGCCATGCCCAGGATGAGCATCGTGATGAGCCCCACGCCGATGGAGTGACGCGCTGCATCGCGAAGGGCGGTCGCCGCGAACTCGCCGCGCACGAGCGAATCGATGCCCGCCCACGCGAGGAGGACGCCGGCGAGCACAGCGGCAAGGTTCCCGACGAGCACGAACTGGCTCGCCGCCCGCGCCCGCGGCCGCAGACGTGTCGCCTTCCCGCGGACGGCCCCGCACAGGGGTGCGAGCCACGCCGTCGCGATGCCCGCGCACGCCAGCCCGAGCCCGGCGATGCTCTGCCCGGCGGTGTCGCTCATTGGGAGTAGCGAGATGGCGAGCAGCGCTACGCCGGCGTTGAGGAGCGCGCCCGGCGGGACAGCCTTGCGCAGGGGTGGGTTCTTTCTGCCAAAGAACACTGGCACGCTGCGGCTCTGCACGCACCAGATGAAGTTGCCGATCGCGCCGAGCATCACGATCCACGTCATGGTGTCGTCGAATGTGGCGGGCGTGTAGCGCGCGTGGTCGGTCGCCTGGATCCCGCCGACAACCATGAGCGCGGCCCAGAGGAGCCACCAGGCTGCACCTGCGAGCGCGAAGTAGCGCCACGGCTCCTGCTTCTTGCGTCCGCGCTGAAGCGTAACGATCACTGTCGCGCCGACGGCCGCGGCGCCGATCGCCCCGGCGATCGCAGCGAGGATTACGAGGACAGCGCCAAAAGTGCCGGACGCGAACGGCTCCGCCACGATCCGAAGGATCACGGCAGGCACGAGGACTGCGAGCACGGCCAGGTTCATGCGCCGCTGGAGCGGTTTTCGGCCGGCGAAGCGTGGCAGGAGCCGAAGCGCCATGCCGGCCACGAACAACCCCGCCCAGCCTTGCAGTTGGGCCCAGCCGTGCGCCTGGATGAGGCGCGGCACGCGCTCGGCGCCGGGGATTGTGCCGGATTCGGCGAGGGGGAGAAAGATCGCGATGAGGAATCCGCCGCCAAGCGCTATCGCGAATGCCGAAAGGATGAACACGAGGTACGAGCGATCTTCGACGGCCGGGACCGTTTCGGCGCTCTTCACTGTCGGGGCCTGGAGCTGGATGTCCTCATGACGGGGGCTGCGGCTCATCACGTTCGCCCTCGATCACGGCTCATGCTCTCACCATACGAAAGCGCTGGACGAGGCGCTATGCAGGGCATCAAGTCTGGGCCACGGCACCACTCTCGATGAGTTCCGGCACTTCGCCTGGGGAGAGGCCCAGCACCGTGATGAGGACATCGCTCGTGGATTCTCCGGCGCGACGGGCCGGCCCGGCCGGCGCGGCATCCGCCTCGGAGAAGAAGATCGGGTTGCGGATGATGTGTTGCATGACATCCCGTAAGGCGCCCGTTCGGAATCGAGCCGCCGGGCGATGTCGTCGGCGTCGAGTTCTGCGACCCACCGGCCTATGTAGGTATCGGGCGCTTCCGGCCGGTTATCCTGCATCTCCGGGTGCCCGAGTGCGCGGGCGAGGCGGGCCCAGTTGTGGGGCCACGCGACGTTGATGGTGAAATGGCGGCCATCCCGCGAGCGGTGTATGGGATGGCGGAAGACGTTCCATGTGCCTGGCGGGGCGTTTAGGTGGTGGCCGGCGATTTCGCTGAGCATGGCGAACTGGCTGTCCATCAGGCTGACATCAACCAGCTGGCCGCGGCCGGTGCGTTCGCGGTCATAGAGCGCGGCGAGGATGCCCGAGAAGGCGTTCATCCCCGTGATGAGATCGGCGACCTGGAGCCCTGGCGCGAACGGCTCGGCCGCGCCAGTGGCCTGTTGCTGGAGCCATAGGAAGCCGGCTTCGGCGTGGGCGGTGGCGCCGAATGCGGTGCGGGAGTTGCTGGCTCCGAATCCGGAGATGGCAGCGTACACGAGCCGCGGGTTCTCCTTCGAGAGCGTCGCGTAGTCGAGGCCGAGCACGCCGAGGCTGCCCGGGCGCTGATTCTCGACCAGGATGTCGGCCTCACGCGCGAGTGCGTGCACGATTTCGAGGCCGCGTGGGTGTCTGAGGTCGACGGCAAGCGAGCGTTTGCCGGCGGCGGTCTGTTCCACCCGGGGTGGTCGTTCGGCGCGCGAGCCGGGGATGCGGTGGATGGTGATGACATCGGCGCCGAGGTCCGCGAGCATGCGCGTGCAGACGGGTCCGGCGACGAGGTGGGTGAGGTCGATGACGAGGATGCCCTGGAGAATACGCCGCATGGTGAGCCAAACTCTAACGGGGCGGCGTGTGCGCGTCACGGCGGTGCTTGCGTTGGGCGCGCGGGGGTGTTTCGCTTAGTAGCGATGACCAGCGGCCAGACCACTACGCGGCGAGTGGAGGGCGAGGCGGGCTACCTTTCGCCGTACCCGTATCTCGATAAGCTCCAGGAGAAGATGGAAGAGCGGCTCGCGCGGCGCGTGCCGGTGAAGGGGCGGTTCTGTGGTTTTTGCTATGGCCGCCTGCGCGACGCCGACGCCGTGTGCGGTTTCTGCGGATCGAAGCTCGATGCCGCGGGCACGGTGGATGAGATCCCGCAGCCCGTGCTGCGTCTCTATAAACGGAAGCAGCAGACCGAGGCCAGGTGGGTGTACGGCCTGGGCTTCGTGGGCCTCATCATCGCGTCGGTGCTGTTCATCCTCATGGCGATCTGGGGACCTGACATCCCGGCCAAGATCGGTGTCGCCTTCCTTCTCTTGATCGGCGGCGGGTATGTGCTGGCACAGCTGTTTGGGACGTGGATCGGTGGCGAGATTGGCTACCGGCGGGGCGCACGCCGCCGCGACGCTGAGTGGGCTGCGTACATGACCGAACGTGGCACCGGCTCGACGCCGATGCGAGCCTAGCTTTCGGTAATGCGCAGGAGCAGGTCGCCCTCACTCACCGGGTGGGGCGCTTCGATGGCGATCTCGGCAATCGCGCCGGTGGCAGGGCTCTCGAGCGGGATCTCCATTTTCATCGATTCGATGATGAGCAGTTCCTGTCCCACGGTGACGTGGTCGCCCACCGACACGAGCACTTCGATGACGGACCCGGACATGGGTGCGGGGATATCCATTCGGCCTCCTGGGGCGCGGGAGCGCCGTGCGTCCGATTGTAGCGGGCCACGCTCCACGATCGAGCAGGGTTAGTCGTTGGTGCGGGCGCGGGGCTGGGGGAAGATCGCGAATGTGCCGAGTGCTTTCGCGACGAGCCGCTCGCCGTTCCGGATCTCTGATTCGAGTGCCGCGACACGCTTGCCTTTCTGGATGACGCGCGTTTCGCAATCGATGACACCTTCGAAGACGGGGGCAAGGTAGACGATCGTGATCTCGATGGTCGCGCAGGATTCCTCTTCGGCGAGGCGGCTGTAAACAGCGGCGCCCATCCCGTTGTCGGCGAGCGCGTACATGGCCGCACCGTGCAGGACGCCGTGGGGATTGAGCACCTCGGGCCGGACGGTGAGCCGGCAGTGGCTGAGGCCGTCGCGGCGCTCGTACATGTCGATGCCGACGAGTTGGCCGAACCCCGCATCGTTTGATGGAGTCTTGGGCAAGCGGATACCTCCGAAAGCGCAGCGCTAGCTCATCGCGCGTGTGTAGGTGGCGAGGTCGAAGTAGTCGCGCCATGCCGCGATCTTGCCGTCTTGCAGTTCGAAGACGCCTACCACGGGAAGGTCGACGTGCCTGCCGCCAGCATCGATGCGGTCAACGCGCTCGGCGAAGACGGTGTTCCCATCGGCAGCGATAGCGAGCACCTCCCAATCGGTCTTCTGCCACGTGCGGAGGAAGTCATCGATGGTGGCGCGTACGGCGGCGGCGCCCTTCGTAGGAGGCCCGGGCATGTTGTGGTAGATGGGGCTATCGGTGAAGAACGCCATCATCTCGTCAGTGTTGAGATTGCTCCAGGCTCCGCAGAAGCGTCGGATTGTATCGGTGGGAGATTCGGTCATCAGCGCACCTCTCGCGGCGATTCTACGACTCACCAGGTTGGTGAGTCCCGCAACGGCCCAGGTTCGATGCCGAGGCGCCGCAGTGCGGAGCGGCCGGCCCAGTAGCCACACATCCCGTGGATCCCGGGACCCGGTGGGGTCGCCGCGGAGCAGATGGACACGCCAGTGACCGGCGTGGCATACGGGTCCCATCGCAGTGCGGGCCGGAAGAGTGTCTGCATACCGTCCATCGCACCGTTCGAGAAGTCGCCGCCGTCGAAGTTCGGGTTTTCGTGTTCAAGATCGGCCGGGCCGCGGGATGCGCGCGCGAGGACGAGGTCGCGAAACCCCGGTGCGACCTCTTCGATACGCGCTTCGATGACCTCCGTCATGTTCACGGGGCAGCCGTTCGGGATGTGGCAGTAGGCCCACAGGGTGTGCTTGCCGGCCGGCGCGCGCGTCGGGTCGAAGAGGCTGGGCTGTGCCACGATGATGAATGGCCGCGCCGGGACACCACCGCGCGCGATCGTAGCCTCGCTCTCTGCGACCGATGCGTAGCTGTCGGCGAGATGGACCGTCGGCGCGAGGCGGCACGCGCTGGCGCGCCAGGGGACAGGCCCGGCGAGGGCGTAATCGACCTTGAAGAGTGCGGCGCCCCGGCGGTACGACTCAAGCTGGCGGCGGTAGCGGCCGTGCAACCGATCGCCAAGGATCGCAAGCAGTTGTCGCGGCGAGGTATCGAAGACCGTCGCGCGTGCTGGCGGCAGGTCCGAAAACGTTCGGACCGGACGGCCGGTCTCTACGCTGCTGCCGAGCGATTCGAGGTACGAGACGAGGGCCTTCGTGAGCGAGCCTGTGCCGCCCCGTGCAACCGGCCATCCCGTGGTGTGCGCCGCACCGAGCAGCATGAGCGCGGGCGCTGCCGACAGCGGACGGTTCAGTGGTGACGCGAGGTGTGCTGCGACACCGGCCCAGAGCGCGTGTGCGCCCTCGTCCGACTCGAAGCGGCGGGCCACCATGGCTGATGAACAGATGCCGGCGAGACCGAAGCGCGCCATCGCGATCGGATGCCGGGGCACGCGAAACGGCGGCCCGAGCAGGCTATCGAGCAGGTCGCGCCAGTTGTCGGCCGTTGGCTGGACCAGCCCGCGGTAGGCATCCGCGGCCGGGCCGAGTTCGGCGGCGGTCGCTTCGAGCGAGTGGTGGACGGTGACCGCGCGTCCCCCTGGGAGTGCGTGGACAAGCGGCGCCTGCCCATGGACCCATTCGACGCCGAGACTCTGTTGAGGCAGGCTCCGGAAGAACGGCGAAGCGATGCCCATGGGGAATACTTCGGAGCACGGGTCGTGGACGAAACCGGGGAGCGTGAGCGGTTCGGAGCGCAGCCCGCCACCCACGCGCTCGGAGGCTTCCAAGACGCGCACTGCGAGGCCCGCGCGGGCCAGCGTGATCGCCGCCGCGAGCCCGTTCGGGCCGGAACCCACGACGATGGCGTCGTCAGACACAGGGTCGCTCCCGAAGGGGGCTGGGGTGAGGCCCTGCCAGCTCCCGCGCCCGCACGAAAATGGCGTCGAACATCTCCTCCGTCAGCTTGCCCGTGAACGTGTTGCGCTGGCTGGGGTGGAACGAACACAACAACGTCCGGCCGCCCGGCAGCGCAGTTTCCGCGCCGTGACCGAAGACGGGCCTCGGTTGTGTTTTGAGGGTGCGCGCGATGCACGTGGCAGCGAAGGCACCGAGCGCGACTACGACGCGCACCTCTTTCAACAGCGCGAATTCGCGCGCGAGGAAGGGCGCGCAGTTGTCGCGCTCCTGCGGCGTGGGGCGATTGTCAGGCGGGGCGCAACGCACGGCAGCGCAGATCCATGCGCCCTTCACGGCCAGCCCATCTTCGCGGCTAACGCTTGTTGGTTGGTTTGCATAACCAGTCCGATAGAGCGAGGCGAAGAGCCAATCGCCCGAGCGGTCGCCGGTGAAGATGCGGCCAGTGCGGTTGCCGCCATGGGCGGCGGGCGCGAGGCCGACGATCATGACGCGTGCGCGGGGGTCGCCGAAGCCTGGCAGCGGGCGCCCCCAGTAGTCCCAATCCTTGAACGACGCGCGCTTCTCGACGGCGACTTTTTCGCGCCACGCGACAAGGCGCGGGCAGAGGCGGCACACGACGGTGTCGTCGTGCAGTCGTTCCAGGGTGTCAGGCATGCTTCGATTGTCCCGCCGGCGCCACGAGTCGTCGAGAAGCAACCACGTAGTACTACCGCGCGCAAGGACAACGTGAGATGTTGCCTATGGCCAATTCGTCAGCGCGTGAGACCGTACGATAGACGCGGAGGGATGTTTACATGCGCGTGGGGACAGTTCGCGAACGAAAAGATGGCGAGAACCGCGTCGGGCTGACGCCGGAAGGCGTGCATGCGCTCGCCCTCCGCGGCCACGAAGTCATTGTCGAAACGGGTGCGGGGCTCGGCTCGGGCCACACGGATGACGCCTACCGTGCTTCTGGCGCGGCCATCGCAACCGGCGCAACGGAGATCTGGGCCTCGTCCGAACTGGTTGTGAAGGTGAAGGAGCCGGTTGAGAGCGAGTTCGGCTGCTTGCACCGCGGCTGCGCGCTGTTCACCTACCTGCACCTTGCGGCGGACCGGCCACTCACGGAGCGGCTCATGGCGGCGGGCGCGACATCGCTCGCGTACGAACTGGTGCAGCTGCCGAACGGCGCCCTGCCACTGCTCGCTCCGATGTCGCAGGTGGCCGGGCGCATGGCCGCGGAGATGGGCATCCACCTGCTCAAGCAGCCGGGCCCGGGACGGGGCAAGCTCATTGGCGGCGTTGCGGGCGTGCCGCCCGGGCGCGCCGTCATCATCGGGTCGGGGACCGTCGCCACTGGGGCGGCGCGCGTGCTGATGGGCCACGATGCGCGCGTCGTCGTGATGTCGCCGGACCTCACGCGGCTCGCGTACCTGCAGGAACTCTTCGGCGGCCGGCTCGCCACGCGCGTATCGACCCCGCAGGCGGTAGCCGAAGAGGTGGCCGGCGCCGACCTCGCGATCCTCGCGGTCCTCGTGCCGGGGGCTGCGGCGCCGAAGGTGCTCACGCGGGAGATGGTCCGTTCCATGGGTCCCGGTGCGGTGATCGTGGATGTCTCCATCGACCAGGGCGGCACGGCCGAAACCAGCCACGCGACTACCCACAGCAATCCGACGTATATCGAAGAGGGCGTCGTGCACTACTGCGTGAGCAACATGCCAGGGGCAGTGCCGCAAACGAGCACCCAGGCGCTGACGAGCGCCACTCTGCCGTACGTGGAACTGCTTGCGGATGCGGGCATCGAAGGTGCCCTGCATTCGAGTCCCGCGCTGGCCCACGCATTGAGCACCTACAACGGGGAACTCATCCGCAGCCCGGTCGCCACCGAATTCGGGTTGCCGGCCGGCGCGAACCCGTTCCTCGCGTGACTGACCGTGCCGGGGGCCGGGCGGGTCACGGTATTCGTGCATGGGTTCGTACTACGAAAACGAATCTTTCCCATAGGGTAGGGAATTCCGAGGCGAAGGGGTCTATCGTCGCTGGGAGTGGAGTGAGGCACTGGCGGAGACGGGGCGGGATTGCAGTCTTCGCGCCTGCGCGGCACGCGAGCCCTGGCGACCCGGCAGCCCCCGCCCGGTAGCCAGGGCCCGCGGACCCACTTTCGAGTAGCGAGTAGTGAGGGATGAGTAATGAGTGGCCCGATGGAACATCCATCGGGCGCCAGGCGTTGGGACTGATATGAGTCGCATGGCCGCGCGAATGATGCTTGTGGCGGCAATGGCCGTGATGCTGGCCGCGTGCGGCAGCTCGCGGCCTGGTGCAACACCTGAGCCGCTGACGAGGACCGCGACGCGAAACGTCGCTAACTGTTCGCGTGGACCTTCGCGAAGTTCGTGAAGGACGGGTCGGCGTCGATCTCGACGGTGTAGGCGCCCGGGTTGGCGGCCGGGTCATAGCCAGGCCCTGAGATGTCGTTGTTGATGATCTTGTCGTTGTAGCCCTGGTCGGCGATGCCGGCCTGGTAGCCGCCAGCGTAGCCGTTGTGCAGGCCGTCGCTGCTGATGACGTTGTTCACGACCTTGATGTTCGTGGGCGAATCGGCCGCGCTGACACAATCTGCGGCGATGTTTGTGAGCCAAATGCCCACGTCGTTATTGGTGACGGTGTTGCCGACGATCTGCACGCCCGTGGTGTACGGATACGGCCCATAGCAGGCTCCGCCCACTACGATGATGCCGCCGGAGACGGTGCTGGCGCCGGTGTACGAGTTGCCGGACACGTCGTTCCGCATGACCTTCGCACTCGCACCGTACCCGATCTGGATGCCGTTCTGGGCTATCCAGTACACAGGGCCCTGTCCCATGACGGTATTCCCATTGACCTGGACGGATGTGCCCTCGCCGTTGGCGACGACCCCACCCTTCTGGTAGTTCCAGATGGTGTTGTTGCTGACTGTGCCGGAGGCAGTGCCGTTCGAGAAGGCCGTGTAGTACACGGCCACGCCATGCTGCGTACCGTTGAGTGGCGACTCGCCGATGTCGTGGATCTGGCTGTCCTTGATGTTCACCGTAACGTCATTCGTCGTGCCATCGACGATAACGCCGTAGTAGTTCGCACCATGGATATCGGCGCCCGCAACGGAGCCCTCGCCCTGGTTGTAGTAGACGCCGATATTGCAGCCGGTGGCGTCGAGCTCGCCGGAGACGGCGCCCGGCGGGTTGATGAGCGCGGCAGTGAGATTGATCGAGTCGCGCACGTACCCGGTCGGCGTGCAGGTTGGGGAGGCCGAGGCGGCGCCCGTGGCAGCCGCTATTGCGAGTGCGCTCGCCGCCAGGGTGGTAAGCCCCGCCAGTCTCAATCCATGTTTGGGCGACATATGATTTTCCTCTCTGGTGTTTTGCTGCTTCGACGCCCCCGCGAACCCCTGCGTGGAGGGTTTCAGCGAACCCGTATGATACATCTATCGGATGACGAGGCGTCAATAGTGCGAATGGGACGCCCTCACCCCCTGCGCCCACAGTGGGGCGCAGCTACCTAGGCCTAACCGCACGGGCCGCCAAGGCTCGCAACTCACAACTTCCAACTCACAACT
>JAFKFP010000256.1:17677-18420 GCA_017308185.1 bacterium
GCCGGCGTGGATGATGAGGACGCCGGTGAGGAAGAGGCCGAATAGCGTGGGCCAGAGATCGGTGACGCCGTCGCCGTTGATGAGGGCGCTGCGGATGCCTTCGATGATGTACGTCACAGGGCTGAAGATGGACATCACCGCGAGCGGTGTGGGCATCTCGCTGGCCTTGATGTAGACGCCCGAGACGAGCAGCAGTGCAGCCTGCACGACGTAGCACATCTGGGAGCCGCGCTCGGGATAGAGCAGCGGCAGGACGGCACCCATGATGCCGATGCCGACGAGGCTCAGGCTGCCCACGATCATCACGAGCGTGGCCGAGACGAAGTTCGCGCGCGACATGTCGAGGTGAAAGACGAGCGCGATGACGAGCAGCACGATGGCGGTGTGCACGAACCCGTACACGAGCGAAAATAGCGACGTCCCGACCATGTGCGTCGTCCTTCGCACCGGCGCCATGAAGGTGTACTCAATCGTGCCTTCCCAGCGCTCCCACGAGATCATGTCGCTCACCGTCTGGAAGACGACGGCGAGGTAGTGCCAGACGAGCGCGCCGACGGCAAGGAACAGCACGACCTGGTCGACCTGTGCCTTCGAAAGCGCGGGCGCGCCCACGGCGGAGTTCACGCCCTGCGAGATGAACACGACGGCGAGGGAGTTCGCCACCGTGTAGAGAAGCCAGACGACCTCCCAGCCCCAGTAGCGTTTTACGAGGTTGACGTTGCGCTCGACGAATGCGTACGTTG
>JAFKFP010000257.1 GCA_017308185.1 bacterium
GGACGCGCCGTACCACTGGTTGCGCTACAAGTCCCAGGAAGAGGACTACATCCGGGCGAGCGGGCTCCCCTTCGTGATCTTCCGGCCGAGCTGGATCTACGGCCCGCGGGATGTCTCCTTGAACCGATTCCTTGGATTCTCTCGTTGGTTGCCGTTCGTGCCCGTGATCGGGGACGGCAAGACGCGCATCAACCCGTTGTTCGTGGGAGACCTCGGAGCAGTCGTTGCTGCGGCAATCGCCCGGCCGGACGTGTACGGACGGACCTTCGAAGTTGGGGGACCGGCTGTGATGACGATGGACGAGGTGGTCAGGACCGCGCTCCGCGTGCTCGGCAGGCGGCGGTTTCTTCTCCACGCGCCGAAGGCCGTCATGAAGCTCGCCGGCGGCGTTGCCGCGCACCTTCCCGGGCCGCCCCTCACGGCCGATGCGGTGGAGTTCATCACGATGGACGGCGTGGCCGACAACGCCGCGATCGAGGGAGCGCTCGGCCCCCGGCTGACTCCGCTGAAGGATGGGCTCGCCACGTACCTGTGATTCCGCTCGCGCATGAACGATGGTTCACATCTATAGATAGCATAGTGCGGACTGGAAATTTCGCTTTCCCCGGCGTATACTTTGTCTATCGGTTAGCGGGGGCGGCGCTCAAGACCAAGCACATTCTGGGTTGGGGGAAAAGGTTGCGAGTCGATACATCTGACGTTGCGTTCCGTTTGTTGTTGGCGTTGGGCGAACTCTGGGAGGGCTTGGGACAGACACAGATAGACCCATCCTCACGCGGCCTTCATCTCACCAAAGAATACCTCGGCGGCTACACGCGCTACTCGGCCGGCCCTTCGTCTCATGCACGGCTCGTCTTCGAATGGAATGAATCATCGCGGCACCTGAGGGTGCTCCGCGCACAGGACTGGCCAGGCGCCGAGGCGACCATTTCCGCGACGGTTGCATCCGTCCGTGCCGAAGCCAGGGCTCATGGCATCAGTGACGTCGTCGACCGTGCATTTGTCCGCGCCTGCCGCGAACCCGAAAAGCCCAGCCGCCGGACGGTAGTGGCTTCGGCGACGGCAGCGGCCGCCGCCTCGGTGAGTTCTGCCGTGGCGATGAAGCGCGTCTAGAGCTACAGACGAACCACAATATAATCGCCGGCCCAAGGGCCGGCGATTCGCGTTTGCGGCGGATGCGATAGCAACTACGCGAGCGTGAGCGTGTCTTCGGCGTGGCCGCGGAGCGAGAAGGGGCCGGCGTGTTCGATGGTGACATCAACGCGCGTGCCAATGCGGGCGGGTGCATCGAGGTGGACGAGCTTGCCGGTGCGTGTGCGGCCGAACGGCTGCTCGTTTCGCACGCCTTCGACCAGGATCTCCTGCTGCGTGCCGGTGTACGTGTTGTTGATCTCCTGGGAGATGCGCGCTTCGAGCTCTTCGATGCGGTGAAGGCGGGCCGCCTTTACACCGGCAGGCACGTCGTCCTCCATGGTGCGGAAGGCGATGGTGCCGGGCCTCGGGGAGTAGGCTGCGACGTGCACTTTATCGAAGCGCAGGGATTCGAGGAGTTCGCAGGTTTCTTCGAAGTCAGCCTCGGTCTCGCCGGGGTAGCCGACGATGATATCGGTGGTGATGCCTGCGTGGGGCATGAGCGCGCGCACTTCAGCAATCTTGTCGAGGTACTCAGACCTGGTGTAGCCGCGCCGCATGGACGAGAGGACAGCATCGCTGCCAGCCTGGACGGGTAGCGAGAAGCACTCCATGACTTTGGGGAGGGAGGCGACGCCTTCGAGGATGCGATGCGTCATGTCCTTCGGGTACGAAGTGAGGAAGCGGATGCGGTAGAGCCGTTCAAGCGCGGAAAGCTCGCGCATGAGGTCGGAGATGTCTGGCTGATCCGGGAGGTCGTGGCCGTAGGCTTCGACCGTCTGGCCGAGGAGGGTGACTTCGCGCACGCCGTTTGCGCTGAGGTAGGCGACCTCGCGGACAATTGCATCGAGCGGTCGGCTCTTCTCGCGGCCACGGCGGTAGGGGACGATGCAGTACGTGCAGAACTTGTTGCAGCCGTGGACGACGGGGACGAACGCGGTCGGCCCATCCGGGATGGCGTAGGTGGACGGCCAGAACTCGCCGCCGAGGTCTTCGTGGGGGCCATCGATGAGTTCAATGATGGGTTCGAACTGCTGAGGGCGCGCGAAGACATCGACCTGGGGGAACCGCCGTTGGAGTTCGGTCGTGCGCAGTCCAACCATGCAGCCCATGACAGCGACCTTGAGCTCTGGCTTCTGGAGCTTGAGCTCGCGGATGCGGCCAAGCTTGGAGTAGGCACGATCTTCGGCGTGCTGGCGGACGGCACAAGTGTTGAGGACGACGATATCGGCACGTTCCATGCGGTCGGTGGGACGCAAGCCCATGCGGTCGAAGCCCGCGGCGAGCTTTTCGCTATCCGCCTGGTTCATCTGGCAGCCGACAGTCCAAAGGTAGTATTTCGAGATTGCCATGAGAGCGCCGCGAGGATGTGGTGGCGGAGGGGGAGGGATTCGAACCCTCGACTGAGCTATACACCCAGTAAGCGCTTAGCAGGCGCCCGCACTCGGCCACTATGCGACCCCTCCGCGGACTTTCCATTGTAGCGGGCGGCAAGGAACAGGCGACAGGGACCGGGAGCAGGGAGCGGACTGGCAAACCTGGAGGGATTGCGGCGAAGCACGGCGAAGAGAAGATGCGTTAGGCTCAGCGGTACACATTTGCGAGGTGGGAGGCGTCTTATGCGCTATGGAGTGGCGATACCGCAGGCAGGAAGGTTCGCGGCGCCGGACGCGGTCCGGGCGGTTGCGCACGCGGTGGAAGACCTGGGGTTTGATTCGTTGTGGGTGAGCGACCACATCATCGTGCCGGAGGGTTCGAGCTACATCCCGGAGTTCATGGACGAGCCGCTGGCAACGCTGGCGTTCGTAGCGGCGGAGACGCGGCATGTGCAGATTGGGACAAGCGTGCTGATCGTGCCGTACCGGGACCCGGTGTTCACGGCGAAGTTCCTCTCGACGGTCGACATGCTCAGTAATGGGCGGCTGGTGGTGGGCGTGGGCGCGGGGTGGCTCGAAGAGGAGTTCGCGGCGATGAGCGTGCCCTTCAGCGAGCGAGGAGCGCGCACGGACGAATACGTACGCGTCTACCGCAACCTCTGGGAGACGGAAACATCGAGCTTCAGCGGGCGATGGAAGCAGTACGAACGGATGCGGATGTATCCGAAAGCATCGCCTGCGCGCCGCGGCACGATCCCTCTGCTGGTGGGTGGGAACGGGACGGCGAGCATCCGGCGGGCGGGCGAGCTGGGCGACGGCTGGCATCCAATCAACGTGGCCCCGGCGGACATGCCGGGCCTGGTGGAACAGTACCGGGCGGCATGCTCACGGTTCGGGCGTGCACCAGGACCTATCGTGTTGCGGCACATGCCGGGCGGCCGCGTCGTGCCGGGTGGGCCGCGTTTGCCGCTCACCGGGACGGCTGAGGAGCAGGCCGCGGACGTGCGGGCGTACGGCGCAGCGGGCGTGGACGAGATCATGCTGTCGCTCGCGGCACGTTCCGTGGACGAGTTGCTGCAGACGCTGCGCCAGTTCATGCGCGAGGTGGCGCCGCGGGTCTGACCGTTTGGGTCAAAGGTTTACAATTGCACCGTGAGCGCTGCGGTTGTGGTTGTGATTTTCACGGTCGAGCAGGATGGTCTCTCGGTGTTGTTGATCGAGCGGGCAGCGCCACCATGCCGCGGCCAGTGGGCTTTGCCCGGCGGCCTGCTACGGCCGGGTGAATCGTTGCAGGGTGCGGCCGGCCGCAAACTCGCCGACGAGACCGGCGTCTCCGATGTATTCCTGGAGCAGCTCTACACGTTCGATCGCCTGGGTGAAGGCCAGGCTGACACGGTGGTGACGTACTTCGCGCTGGTGGATATCGCGCGGACGCGGCTGCGCGCCGAACTCGAGTGGCAGCCCCCGCGGCACCGCGTGCGGGAGCTTGAACGCCTCGCCTTCGAGAACGAGCGGATCCTCGCCTACGCGCAGGAGCGGCTGCGAAACAAGCTGGAGTACACCAACGTGGCCTACAGCCTGCTGCCACGACGGTTCACGCTGACACGCATGCAACGGGTGTACGAGGCGATCCTCGGCGAGACACTCGATAAGCGAAATTTCCGCCGGCGTGTGGTTGGATTGGGCATCGTGCGCGAGACCGGGCAGACGGAAAAGACCGGGGCGCACCGCCCGGCGATGCTGTACGAATTCACATCTCGCGAGCCGATGATCCTGTAGTGGCTAGGCGCCCGCAGCCGCGAGGCCCTCGACCTCGTGCCTGAACGCCGCCAGTTCATTGGAAGCCAGCGTCGCTTCGGGGTCGGAGTGGAGTTGTTCGAACCACCGCTGTGTGAGTTCGCGTACCGCTGGTTCGGCTCCGCCATACTGTGCAGGGGCGACTGCCACGAGCGGCGAGCGCATGCGCCCGAGGTCTTCGAGGCGGACACGGCCTTCGAGGATGTCCAGGGCATCGAGGAGATGGCGCGGCGTGACATCGGGTACGGCAAGGTAGCTTGCGACGGACGCCGCCATCGTCAGGATATCGGTAAAGCGGAGCGCATCGGCGGGCATAGAATCATTCAACCACCTCTAGAGCGCGCGCGCCCTTCCAGCCAACGCAAAAGGCCTCTCCGGGGAGAGGCCTCGTGCTGAGCGAGCAGACACGGGAAGGGGCAACTGGGAAGCAGAACAGAAAGGGGAAGGACCCGGCTGCTTCGCTCGGTGGGACACCCGGAGAATAGCACTGAAAACCGCGCGGTAGGGTTAACCATTGATAAATGTGACAAATCTCACGATTGGCATTCGGATGTCTTGAGGCGGGAGCGGGCGATCACGGGCAAGGCGTGGCGGCGTCATTGAGCCGGGACGGGCGAACATTGTCCCGTGGCTTAATCCGAAGCTGTTTCGTGTTTGCGGCAGCTATGGGACAATGGGCGCACTCAAGACGAAGGCAGGGACACATCATGGCGATCAACCTGGGCGATTCGGAACAGGAAGCGGCGTGGCGCGCTGAGGTCCGCCAGTTCATCGAGACAGAGGGCAAGCCGCTCTTCGCAAAGCGCAGCGAGGAGGGCGAGAATGCCCTGTTCGGGCGGCTCGGGGCCATCAAGGAGTGGCGTGAGCGGGTGGCCGCCAAGGGCTGGGTTGCTCCGTCCTGGCCGAAGAAATATGGCGGGGCTGAGATGTCGGTGGCCGAGCAGTTCATTATGAACGAGGAGTTCGCCGAGCAGGGCGTACCGAGCAACGTGGGCGGCTTCGGCGTCATGATGATCGGGCCGACGATTATTGAGCACGGCACAGAGGAGCAGAAGCAAGAGCACCTCAGCAAGATCCTTCGCGGCGAAGTGATGTGGTGCCAGGGCTACAGTGAGCCTGGCGCGGGGAGCGACCTCGCGAGCCTCCAAACGCGCGCCGTGCGCGACGGCGACGACTACGTGGTCAACGGCCAGAAGATCTGGACCACCGGCGCGCAGTTCGCCGACTGGATGTACATGCTCGTGCGCACTGACCCGGATGCACCCAAGCATCGCGGCATCACGTATCTGCTCGTCGACATGAAGACACCGGGCGTGACCGTGCGGCCGCTGACGACACTCGCGGGCACGCAGACTTTCAACGAGGTGTTCTTCGAAGACGTGCGGGTGCCGGTGCGGAATCGGATTGGCGAGGAGAACCGCGGCTGGTACGTCGGCACGACCACGCTGGACTTCGAGCGCTCGTCCATCGGTAGTGCTGTCGGCGTGAAGAAGTCGCTCGAGGGGCTCATCCGGCAAGCGAAGGAGGGCGGCGAGGCATCATTCACGCGCAATCCTCGCGTCCGCCTGGAGCTGGTGGATCGGTGGGTGGAGGCAGAGGTGGCGCGCATGCTGAGCTACCGTGTGGTGAGCATGCAACTCGCCGGCAAGATCCCGAACCACGAGGCGAGCATGTGCAAGATGTACAGTAGCGAACTCCAGCAGCGCATCGCCAACCTCTCGATGCACATGTATGGGATGAATGGGAACGTGCGGAACCGCGCATCGATGGGCTACATGCAGGCTGTGAGTTCGACGATTGCCGGCGGCACGAGCGAAATCCAGAAGGGCATCATCGCGACACGCGGCCTTGGGCTTCCTCGGGGATAGTCGACAGACGTGAGGTGGTAGCTGGCCGAATAGGGCGCGCGTGCTTGCGCTCGTGCATGCCCTATACTGGCCGGAGTGCGGGCGGGCGTGGCTCAATGGTAGAGCGCGACCCTTCCAAGGTTGAAACGCGGGTTCGATTCCCGCCGCCCGCTCCAGCTGATCTCCGAGGGATGAGGACTGAGGGATGAGTCCGGACGTGCGCGCGGCGTTGGCCATCGATTCACGGTCGACGGTGGAAGACCGGACGATCGATATCACGACAACGGGTCGTCGAACTGGCCAACCGCGCCGGATCGAAATCGTCTTCTACCGGGAGGGCGACGACATCTATCTGAGTGGCATTCCCCGGCGGAAGACGCGGAGTTGGCTCGCCAACCTGGCAGCGCATCCGAAGTTCACGTTCCATCTGAAGCACGCCGTTGTCGCGGATCTACGGGCAACCGCGACCGTCGTCACGGACCTGGCTGAGCGTCGCCGCGTGCTCGCGGTGTTTGTCGACGAATTCAACCGGCGCCATGATGCGAACAGCCCCTGGCCGAAGGCAGTGCTGGATGAGTGGGTGGCCGGTAGCCCGCTCGCGAGGGTGGCTTTCGAGGACGCGGACGAGTAACGCTTAGCTGCCGCTGATCACCGAGGCGAGGACTACGGCCTGGTTGTGTTCTTCGTCGCGGGCACTGTAGACGAGTGTGACGGTCCCGGTTTCGGCGAGCGCGCGGATCTCCTGAATGAGCGGCAATTGGGCTTTGAGTTCGACTCGGTAGCGCTTCGCGAATTCGTCGAAACGGGGCGGTTCGTGGCCGAACCACTTGCGCAGTTCGGTTGAGGGGCCGAGTTCTTTTTCCCACCGTTCCACGTGCGCGCGTTCTTTGCTCACGCCCCGCGGCCAAACGCGGTCGACGAGGATGCGGACGCCGTCGCTGGAGGAAGGTTCTTCGTAGACTCGTTTAATCTGCAGCATCCCGTTGTCCAGGTTCGTCATCGGCGGCCATAGCGCGCCGGAGATCAACTGGCAACTGGAAGTGCATGTCTTCGGTGCGCACGGTGCGCTCTTCGATTATAGCCCCGAATTCGTGCTGGATGCGTTCGATGCAGCGCTGGACGAGCTCTTCCGGTGCACTTGCCCCGGCCGTGATGGCTACCGTCTCGACGCCATCGAACCAGCGATCGCTGATTTCGTCAGCGGAATCGACGAGGTAGGAGGGCACGCCCATGTCGCGGGCGATCTCGGCGAGGCGCGCGCTATTGGAACTGTTCTGGCTGCCGATGACGAGTACAACGTCAGCTTCGCGGGCGAGCTGGCGGACAGCTTCCTGCCTGTTCTGCGTGGCGTAGCAGATGTCCTCGCTGGGAGGGGCGACGATCTCCGGGAAGCGCTCTCGCAAGCGGCCGACGACGCGTGAGGCATCGTCGACGCTCAGCGTCGTCTGACTGAGATACGCGACGGATGCCCCTTCCGGAAGGGCGATATCATCGACGCTTTCGGCGGACTCGACTAACTGGATGCGGTCCGGCGCCTCACCCATGGTGCCGATTATCTCGTCGTGATCCGCGTGGCCAATGAGGAGGATGGTATGGCCGCGCCGGGCGAAGCGTGCAGCCTCGGAGTGGACTTTGGTGACGAGCGGGCAGGTAGCATCGACGACGCGCAGGTTGCGCGCCGCGGCCGCCTGCCGGACCTCGGGCGAGATGCCATGGGCGCTGAAGACGAGCGTGGAGCCCTCAGGCACATCTTCGATGCGCTCGACGAAAATGGCGCCCTTCTCCCGAAAGCCGGCGACGACGTGACGGTTGTGGACAATTTCGTGGTACACGTAGACGGGCGCACCGAAAAGCTTCAGGGCATGGTCGAGGGCGTCGATGGCCATATTGACTCCCGCGCAGAAACCGCGGGGGTTGGCGAGGATGACTCTCAAATCGTGCCCCCTGTGCACCAACGGGTGCTTTCGAGGCATAGTAGCCAGCGCGGCGGATTTTGGGAATGCGCGGCGTTGCAAAACGACTCATCCGCTCAATCTCACGTACAATATCCACGGCGGTGGCGCCGCGATACAGTGGAATTGGTAAGATAGCCGTCGTGCGTCCGCCGGGAGGTGTGACGAAGGGGGTGTCGAGTCAGTATGGCCGGTGTCGTACAGGGAAGTGCAGAGCGCGGCGAACAGGCCGGCGCGAGCGGTGCAGAGGGCGCGCGTGTCCAGGAGACACGGCTCGACGAGACGATCGAGCGCGGGATCGCGTACCTGTTTTCTGTGCAGGACGAGCAGGGGTTCTGGTGGGCCGAGCTCGAATCGAACGTCACGATGGCATCGGAACATCTCCTGCTCGAACACTTTCTCGGCATCGGGGAGGAGGGCCGGTGGGCCAAGCTACGGCGCTACCTGCTCAACCGGCAGCGGGCCGATGGCTCGTGGGCGGTCTACTTCGATGGCCCTGGCGATGTGAGTATCACCACCGAGGCCTACTTCGCCCTCAAGGTGGCGGGGGAGGACCCCGCGAGCGAGCCGATGCAGCGTGCGCGAGACTTCGTGCTCTCGAAGGGCGGAGTGGCGAATGCACGCATCTTCACGAAGATCTGGCTTGCGCTCTTCGGACAGTTCGATTGGGAAGCGCTGCCGGCCATGCCGCCAGAGGCAATGCTGCTCCCAAACTGGTCGCCATTGAACATCTACGAGTTCTCCTCGTGGGCACGCGCCACGATTGTCGCGATCCTCGTCGTGTGGGCACACAAGCCAGTGATGGCGGTGCCAGATGGCTGCGACGTGCCGGAGCTGTTCGCGGACCCGGCAGACAGGACGCGTATCCGGTTCAAGCGTGATCGGAAACCCGTAAGCTGGCGGAACACGTTCCTCGTGCTCGATCGAGCTCTGAAGATGGCCGAGCACATACCGTTTAAACCACTCCGGCGGAAGGCACTCCGAAGGTGCGAGGAGTGGCTTATCGACCACCAGGAAGTGGATGGGTCGTGGGGGGGCATCCAGCCCCCATGGGTGTACGCGCTTATCGCGTTGAAGTGCCAGGGCTACGAGAACGACCACCCCGTGATGGCCAAGGGCATCAAGGGGTTGCTCTCGGAGTTCGCTATCGAAACCGAAGATGAGTTCACGGTTCAACCGTGTGTTTCACCGGTGTGGGATACCGCACTGGCCGTGACGGGCCTGCGCGAAGCGGGAGTCCCGGCGGATGACCCCGCGCTCGTGCGGGCGGGCCGCTGGCTGCTAACCAAGGAGATCCGGAGCCCCGGCGACTGGGCGGTGAAAGCGCATGGAGTAGCGCCGAGCGGGTGGCCCTTCGAGTTCGTGAACGAATGGTATCCAGACACAGACGACACCGCTGAAGTGTTGATCGCGCTGCGGCTCTTGCGGCTGGGGCCCGACTTCGAGCCAGCCCGGCGGCGCGCGAACGCCTGGCTTCGAGCAATGCAATCGAAGAATGGCGGCTGGGGCGCCTTCGATGTGGACAACACGAAGACGTTTGTGACTCGTATCCCGTTTGCGGATTTCGGCGCGACACTCGACCCGCCCACGGAGGACGTGACAGCGCACATTGTCGAGTGGCTTGCGCTCGACGGGCTCAGCCACACTGACCCAACGGTGGCGCCGGCTCTGAAGTACCTGCGCCACACGCAGGAATCGGACGGGAGCTGGTTCGGCAGGTGGGGCGGCAATTATGTCCACGGTATCGGCGCGGCCGTGCCGTACGCTGGCTCGAACGGTTCCAGAACGAAGACGGCGGCTGGGGGGAATCATGCGCCTCGTACGACGACCCGGACCTGCGGGGGTCGGGGACGAGTACGGCGTCGCAGACGGCATGGGCGTTGCTGGCGCTGCTGGCAGCCGGCGAGATCGACGGCGCAGTGGTGAAGCGAGGGATAGATTTCCTGGTACGTACGCAGGAGGCCGATGGCCACTGGGATGAGCCATGGTTCACGGGGACGGGATTCCCGCGCGACTTTATGTTGAACTACCACCTGTACCGCGATATCTGGCCGCTGTGGGCGCTTGGGCGCTACCGCCGTATGCGGCGCGGTGAAGAGATCCATCTGCCGGGTACGGACCCATGGCGGTAACGATCGGTCGCGAAGGCAGCGCGCCAGCCGTTGCGCAGGCGTTCGACTGGTGCACGGCGTTTGCCGCCAACCACCAGGAGAACTTCACCGTTATCTCCTGGTGCTTGCCGAAGACGCTGCGCCCGCACTTCGCCTCGCTGTATACGTACTGCAGAATGACGGACGACCTCGGCGACGAGGCGGACGGGGACCGGCTGACCCTGCTGGACGCATGGGAAGCGGAACTCCGCAACTGCCTGGCGGGGGAACGGTCGCGGCCGGTGTTCGTGGCGCTTGGCGAGACCATCGACCGCCATGACATCGCACCGGAGCCGTTCCTGCGGCTCATTGAGGCGAACCGGATGGACCAGCGCAAGAAGCGCTTCGGTAGCTACACGGAGTTGCTGGACTATTGCTCATATTCGGCCACACCGGTTGGGCGGATGGTGCTTGCCGTGCTCGGCTACCACGACGAGGAGCGAGCCGCGCTATCGGACGCGACGTGTATCGGGCTTCAGCTCGCGAACTTCTGGCAGGATGTGAGCCGCGACCGCGAGCAGGACCGCATCTACCTTCCGCAAGAGGACCTGGAACGATTCGGCGTTGGCGAGGCGGCGATCTTTGCAGGGAAGGACAGCGATGAGTCGCGGGCGCTCATCCAGTTTGAAGTTGAGCGGGCGCGGGCGCTCTTTCGTAAGGGAAGAGCACTCGAAGACCACATCGACAGGCGCAGCCGGCTCGACGTGCGGCTCTTCCGGCTCGGCGGAGAGGCTGTGCTGGACGCGATAGAGCGCGCAAACTACAACGTCTTGAGCACGCGTCCTCGAATACCGCGTACGAAGAAGGCATGGATGGCGCTGAGCAACGGCGTACGCATGAAGCTCGGAGTCTGACACCGGCGAGGTTGAGACATGGCTATCGAAACACTGGCCCATACGCAGACCGCAGATGATGACGACCCCCTAACGCTTGCCGAGGCGCACGCGTGGTGCAAGGCATACACAAAGGAGCGGGCGAAGAACTTCTACTACGCGTTCGCTATCCTGCCCGAGGACAAGCGGAACGCGATCTACGCTGCCTATGCATTCAGCGGACTGGTCGACGACATCGCCGATGAACTCGACGACCGCGCAGAACAGGAGCGCCAGCTTGCCGAGGCGAGGGCGAAGCTGCTCGCGTGCGAGGAGGGCCGACGGTCGGGGCCGTTGTACACGGCCCTCGGCGCGGCGTTCGACGAATTCCACATCCCCGCGGAGTTCTTCGATGAACTCGTGAACGGTGTGGAGATGGACTTCACGATCAACCGCTACGAAACATGGGCCGACCTGTACCAGTACTGCTACCGGGTGGCTTCGATGGTGGGGCTCATCTGCACGTCGGTGTTCGGCACACATGGGCATCCGCGGGCGCGGCAGTACGCCATCGACATGGGCATTGGGCTGCAGATCGTGAACATCATGCGCGATGTGAAAGAGGACGCGGAACGCGGACGCGTCTATTTCGCCGCGCACGACCTGGCGAAACATGGGCTGACGGCGGATGACATCCTCGCGGGAGTGTACGACGAGCGGTTCATCGCATTGATGCGCCAGCAGGGCATGCGCGCGCACCGGCACTTCAGGAGCGGAAAGCGGCTGCTCCCTCTGCTGGACCTTCGTTCCCGCATGTGCGTGAACGTGCTGCAGGGTGTCTACGCCGAGATCCTCAAGCGCATCGAGAAGCGCAACTACGATGTGCTCTCCGAGCGCGTGAGCCTGAGCACGCCCGCGAAACTGGCTGCCATTGGCAAGCTGTGGGCCGGTGCGGCGGTCATACGCCCGCAATGAACGTCGGCATCGTCGGTGCAGGACTTGCGGGCCTCGCAGCGGGATGTGAACTGGCCGGCCACGGCCATCGGGTTACGCTCTTCGAGAAGCGGCCGTTCGCCGGCGGCAAGACCTATACCTTCACGGACAGTGAAACTGGCGACGTGACCGACAACGGCCAGCACGTCTTCATGCACTGCACGACCGAGTACACTTCCTTTCTGCGTAAGCTCGGTACGCTCCACCTGGCGCGCCGCCAAAAGCGGCTGAGAGCGCCGGTCTTCGGGCCGCAGGGCCGCCGCTCGGTGATCGCTGCGGCTCCATTGCCTGCGCCCTTCCACCTGCTGCCATCGTTCGTGGCGTACAAGCACCTTGGGGTGCGGAGCAAACTGCGAGTCGGACGGCTGTTGGCGGCGGTGCATCGCATGCGCGAGGACGAACGACTCGGTCTCTGGGAGATATCGTTCGACGCGTGGTTGCGTGACCACGGGCAGCGCGACGAGGAGATCGGCCGCTTCTGGGACTTCCTGTTGCTGCCAACGCTCAACGCGCGGAGCAGTGAAGTGGCCGCGAGCGATGCCCTGTTCGTCGTGCGGGAAGGGTTTCTCGCGTCCTCGAAGTCGGCGGCGATCGGGCTGGCGAAGGATGGCCTGGACACGCTGCATGTGGCGCCCGCCATTGGCTACATCGAAGCGCGCGGGGGCACGGTAGAGCTAAGCAGCGATGTGCGCCGAATCGACGCAGATGGCAACCGGGCCGCTGCTGTGTTCGCTGACGGGACACGGCGCGAATTCGATGCGGTGGTATGTGCGACCGGCCACCGGCAGGCGCTGAACCTGCTCCCTTCGTCCGTGACCGAGGATCCCGCGTTCGGCGCCCTGGCGCTGATGGAGAGCGCGCCGATTATCAACCTGCATTGCTGGTTCGATCGGCCGGTAGCGTCGTTTTCGATGGCAGCATTCGTAGATTCAGAGTTGCAGTGGGTGTTCAACCGCAGCCGGCTCAGCGATGAGCGCGACGCCGGGCGTGAGCAGCTCGTCGTATCGCTTAGCGGCGCACAGCGATACATGGCCATGGACAAGGGCGAGCTGGAACGGCACTTCATCCCGATCCTGCGGAAGGCGCTGCCTGGCTCCGCCCAGGCCAAACTCATCCGATTCGTGGCGATCAAGGAGCCAGAGGCGACGTTCGTACCGGCGCCAGGCCTTCGGCGGCCGCCGAATTCGACGCGAATCGTCAATCTGGTGGTAGCCGGGGCGTATACTGCAACGGGTTGGCCCGCCACGATGGAATCAGCGGTACGTAGTGGCAATGCCGCCGCCCGCGCAATCAACGTCGTGTGCCAGGGGGCACGTAAGTAACAGGAGTCGGCCAGAATGGGAATCCCCGCCAGTGAGGCGTTCGCTGTAAGCACGCACATCCTCAAGCAGCGGATCAAGGGCAACAAACGGTACCCGCTGGTTATGATGTTGGAGCCTTTGTGGCGCTGCAACCTCGCTTGCGTGGGATGCGGGAAGATCCAGCATTCAGAGGAGATCCTGGGCACATACATGAGCCCGCAGGAGTGCTGGGACGCCGCCGATGAATGCGGGGCGCCGATCATTTCGATTGCTGGCGGCGAACCGCTGATCCACCCTCAGATTGGCGAGATCATCAACGGATTCATCGAGCGCAAGAAGTTTCTTCACGTCTGCACGAACGGGCTGCTTCTGGAGCGGTGGCTGCCGCGGCTCGAGCCTTCGAAATACCTCACCTTCACGGTGCACATCGACGGCATGCGCGAGCTGCACGATGAGATGGTCGACCGCAAGGGCGTCTTCGATAAGGCTGTGGCGGGTATCCGCGAAGCGAAGCGGCGCGGGTTCCGGGTGAGCACGAACACGACGGTGTTCGCAGACAGCTCGCCAGAACAGATGAGGGAGTTGTTCAACTTCCTGATGGACGACCTCGACGTCGATGGGATGCAGGTCTCGCCAGGCTATGACTACCCCAAGGCGCCGAATCAGAAGGTGTTCTTGCAGCGGCCGCAGATGATCGAGACGTTCCGTCAGATCTTTGCGTTCCCCGAACGGAAGCACTGGCGCTTCTTCCAAACGCCGATCTTCCTGGAGTTCCTCGAGGGTAAGACGGCGATGCAGTGCACGGCCTGGGGCAACCCGACCCGCACCGTGATGGGCTGGCAGCGGCCGTGCTACCTGATGAACGAGGGCTATGTGAAGACCTTCGACGAGCTGATAAACGAGACGGAATGGGATCGCTATGGCTATGGACGCGACTCGCGGTGCACGAACTGCATGGCGCACTGTGGCTACGAAGCCACGGCGGTGAAGGCGACCATCGCGAGCCCGCTTGAGGGTGTTCGCGCTGCCATCAGCACAATGGGCGGCAAGAAGGCCTAATGGACGTCCTTATTGCTACACCCACACGGCGGGAGGCGGACGCTATCGCAGGGCGTGCGCGGGTGATCGTCACGGGCACGGGCGGCGCCGCCGATGAACTAACACACGCCATCAAAGAACAGCGTCCCGGTGTGGTGATTGTGGCGGGGTATTGCGGCGCGCTCGACCCGTCGCTGAGAGCCGGGGACGTTGTGATAAGCCGTATGGCGGCGCAGGCTGGCTCACCCGAGTTGTTGCCTGAAAAGGGCCTCATCGACCATGTGAGAGACGAATTCCATCGTCGCAAGAGCGTGTTCGTGTACTCGCGCCTGCTGACTACGGTGCACGCCGTGGCGAGCAAGAGCGACAAGCTGGCGCTGTGGAACGAATTTGGCGCGGCGGGGGTAGATATGGAAACCTATCCGCTCGCCAGGGCTGCCGAGGACGCGCGCATCCCATGGGTGGCGGTTCGGGTAGTTCTCGACGCTGCGAACACGGCGCTTCCCGCTTCGCTGGACGGCTGGCAAGAGGATGGAGACGAACGGCAGGCTCTGAAGCGTGCCGCGCTCCGGCCACGTGAGTGGCAGTCATATGGGCGGCTCGGGCTGGCCTACCGGCGCGCGAGTAAGGCGCTGCCGCGTGCAGTGGCTATCGTTCGCGCGGCAGCGCAACAGCCGTGGGAGCGCGACCTCAGCCTGCCGCTGGTTTAGCCAACAGCGACCCCGTGTAGTGCTAGACTGCCAGTCAGTCTCATCAGCGAGGTTGCAAGCCATGCATGTCAGCGCATCACCCTCATTTCAGACAGCGGGCAATCTCAAGGTAGATGTCGCGGCGGGCCCGATAGCCCGCATGTTCGCCGCCGAGGAATGGCTGGACCCCACGAATGCCGGTGGAGGCGCCGTATTCGCGGGCCACGCTAAGGACGTCATCGAAAACATCGAGCGCGAATTTGAGCCTGGCAATGCTCCAGACGGGCTCTTCAACCTCGACGCCCATATCTACGATGTCGCGAGTGGCCACCCGGTGCCCTACCTGGACGTGCACGCCGATGTGCGGCGGGGCTCTGAGCAGCTGTTCAGCGATATCCTGCTCGTACCTGTCGCAAGGCCACGGAAGGGCGCTGCAGGACTGCACTATGGGAACAACGTCGCGCTCGATCCGAGGGGCCGATACCAGGTGATTGTGACCATCGCTCCAGGCGCGCTCAGCGGCCTGGCAGAGCCTACAACCCTGGAGTACACACTCGATTTCGACCACCCGGACCGTTAGCGTGCGCCTGCCGGGCGTTTGAGTTCATCGGCGGTCAAGGACGTAAGTTCGCCGATGTCTTCGAGCACGATATCAGCGCCATGGTAATCGTGGTCCTCGGCTGCATAATGGCCCTGACAGACCATGATTGTGGTGATGGTGTCACCGTAGCGTGCCTTGAGGGCGCGATGGATACGGGGCTTGTCATCGACCATGACGTAGTGTCCGGCGGGGTAGAGCTGTTCGACCTGTGGGAATTCGAGTTCCTTGTGCTGCCGGATGACGACGCGCCCGTCGAACATCGCCGCCACGCCGGAGGCGCTGATCTTGTGGGGCTGGAAGCGGCTATCACCATCGGAAAGGACTGCCGGCAGGCCGAGCGCCCCTGCATGCGCGACAGCCGCAGGAGTGGTGGGAAACACGACCTCGGCGAAAGGAAAATCGAACACAAGCCGGTGGAGTTCCGCCGCAGCAGGGAGCCCCGGAAACTCACGCTGAAACTGCTCGATCGCGGCCGGGATGTCGACGACGTCGTTGATAGCGCGGACTTCGTTGTAGATCTCCCAGAAACGCCTGTCGCGTTCAGGGCCGAGCGCTGCCGCGGTGCGCTCATGCAGGCCTGCGTAGACCGCATCGTTATCGAGGAGCGTGTTGTCGACATCGAAGAAGATGACGAGGCCGGGCTTCATCGCAGGTGCCATTTGTGAGGCAAGATCAATTCGTCCGCCGCGCGAGGTCCCCAGGTCCCCGCGAAGTAGGGCTGGACGGGCGGCATATCGTCGAGTACGGGCTGGACAATCTCCCATGCAAGGTCGACGCTATCGGCCCGCGCGAAGAGCGTCTGGTCGCCTTCCATGGCATCGTTTAGCAGCGTCTCGTAGGCCTCGGCAGGTTGCTGCTTGAACGATGAATCGTAGGTGAAGCTCATAGTCACGGGCTCGATCTCGACGTCCGGGCCCGGGGCCTTCGCCATGAACTTGAAGGTGATCGATTCCTCGGGCTGGATCGTGATGGTGAGGGTGTTAGGCGCCAACTCCTGAACGCCCATGGGGCGGAAGAAATGCACCGGGGCCTGGCGGAAGACGATTGTGGCTTCGGTGACCTGGCGCGTCATGCGCTTGCCGGTGCGGAGATAGAACGGCACGCCAGCCCAGCGCCAGTTGTCGATGCAAAGGCGCACGGCGGCGAATGTCTCGACCTGGGACTCGGGATGGACACCGTCCTCTTCGAGATACCCCTCGACGCGTTCGCCACCGACCGCCCCGGATGTGTACTGGCCACGCACGACATCGCATGCCTCGAGGGGGCGCATCGATTCGAAGACCTTATGCTTTTCGTCGCGCACGGCCTCGGCGTCGAAGGTCGCGGGGGCCTCCATGGTGAGGAGCGAGAGTACCTGGAAGGCGTGGTTCTGGAGGATGTCGCGGAATGCGCCGGTCTCTTCGTAGAACGCGCCACGGCCCTCGATCCCGATCGATTCGGCGACTGTGAACTGGACGTGCTCGATCATGTCGCGGCTCCACACCTTCTCGAACACGGAATTCCCGAACCGGAAGACGAGGATATTTTGGACCGTCTCTTTGCCGAGATAGTGGTCGATGCGGAGCACCTGGCTCTCTTCGAAGTGCTCGTGGATCTTGTCGGCCAGCTGCCGGGAGGATTCAACATCGCGCCCGAACGGCTTCTCGACGATGAGGCGTGTGCCCTCGACAAGGCCGGCCGCGGCGACGGCATCGATGGTCGCGCTGAAGGCAGACGGCGGGATGGAGAGGTACACCAGCCTGTCCGGGAGCAGGCAAAGCTTGCGGACTTCGTCATATCCCTCGCTGGTCGCTACGTAGGTGAGGCGGGGTTGAAAGGTCTTCCACTGGGCTGCATCGAAGCCCGTGCGGGAGAACTCCTTGATGGCGGCGGCGGCCATCTCGCAGAACTGATCATCGGACACTTCGCTCCGCGCACAGCCGATGATCTTGCCTTTCGCAGGCAAAAGCCCGCCGACATGAAGGTTGTACAGTGCCGGGAGCAGCTTTCGCTTGGCGAGGTCCCCGGTGGCGCCAATGATGACAATGTCCTGGTCCGGCGGCGGCGTAAGGCTCATGCGTTTTTCACCGGGTGGCCGCCGAACTCGTTGCGAAGAGCCGCGATGACGCGCATCCCGAATGAGTTGTCCTGGCGGGACGTGAAGCGTGCGAAGAGCGAGTGGGCGAGCACGGTGGCTGGCACGCCGCGCTGGACGGCTTCGAGGATGGTCCAGCGGCCCTCGCCGGAGTCATCCACGTAGCCCTCGAGCTTATCGAGGCCGGGATCCTTTTCGAACGCGTCCTCAGCGAGTTCGAGCAGCCACGAGCGGACGACGCTGCCCTGGTTCCAGAGCTTGGCCAGCTGATGCAGGTCGTAATGAAACTCATCGGCGGCGTGCAGCAGTTCGAAGCCTTCGGCATAGGCCTGGAGCATGCCGTACTCGATGCCGTTGTGGACCATCTTCGAGAATTGCCCGGCGCCGGAGGGCCCGACGTAGGCGTAGCCATCTTTCGGCGCGAGGGTCGCGAGGATGGGCTCGACGTGGTCGAACGCCTCGCGCGGACCGCCCGCCATCAGACAGTACCCCTCCTCGAGCCCCCAGACGCCGCCAGAGGTGCCGATATCGAGGAAATGGATGCCCTTCGCCGAGAGCACTTCACCATGGCGGATCGAGTCGCGGAAGTAGCTGTTGCCGCCATCGATGACGATATCGCCACGAGTAAGCACACCGGCAAGCTCGTCGATGGTCTTATCAGTGATGGCGCCCGAAGGGACCATCGACCAGACGACCTTCGGCGACGGGAGCGCGGCCACCATCGCCTCGAGCGACGGGAAATCAGAGACCTGCTGATTTGGATCGTAGCCGACAGCTTCGTGGCCGCCTTGCCGGAGCCGTGTGCGCATGTTGCCGCCCATGCGGCCCAATCCGATGATGCCAAGCTTCATATTTCACCCCGCGAGTTGTTTGAGTTGTGCCATGGTCACCCGGGCCACCCTTCGGCGATGCGCCCGCAGCGAAGCGAGGTCGCCGAGCGCCTGTGCATCCTGGAGATGTCCGAAGGTGTAGGGCTTGCCGGGGATTTGAAGGGCGGGGCCATGCGGCTCGACGACCTGGAGGAAGATCCCGGTGTTGGGGCCGCCCTTGTGGAGCTGGCCGGTCGAGTGCAGGAAGCGTGGCCCGAATCCGACGGTCGTGGCCGCGCGGTAGCGGTCGCGCAGGGCGGTTCGGACCGCATCAAGCGTCGCGATGTGGGAGTCATCACGAGGGAGGTAGGCCGTGATGGCGATGTAGTCGCCCGGCTGGAGGGTGGCAAGCACGGCTTCCGGCGAATCGGTGGTGGGGTCGACCTGCTTGCCGGCGAGGATCTCATTGGTCGCGTCCTTCGCCTCCTGGACGTTCGGCTGGTCGAACGCATTAATGCGAAGGGTGTGGCCGGCAACCGCGGTCGCGAACTCCCAGCGGAAGAACTCGGAGGCGAGCTGGAGACGGTCCGTGAAGGGGATACGCACGACCGGATGACCGGCCGAGGCGAGCGCATCGAGCCCGGGATGATCGCCGATAGCCACGAAGAGCCGGTCATTCCCGTACACGGAGGGATCTCCAAGGGCCTCGCCTTCGATCGGGATGATGCCTCGTCCTTCCTTGCCGGTGGACTCGGCGAGCAGCTGTTCGGCCCAGTAGCCGAAGGTGCTGAGCTCGGGTGGCATTACGAGGGTGAGCTTATCGCGTCCGTTACGAGCGCCTTCGCCGAGGACGGCTCCGAGCCAGGCGCCGGGGTTCTCGGCGATCGGCACAGAGGTGTGGCAGGCCTGCACCATCTCATCGGCGCGTCCCAGCAGTGCTGCGAGATCCACGCCCACGAGTGCTGCAGGGACCATACCGAAGTGAGAGAGCGCAGAGTAGCGGCCGCCCAGTTCAGGCGTTGCGAGGAAGACGTGCCGGAATCCCCGGTCGTGGCCGAGTTGTGCGAGTTCGGTGTGGGGGTCCGTGATGGCGATGAAGTGGCGGCCATCCGGGATCTTCGCCCAGAAGTATTCGAACTGGCAACGAGTCTCGAGCGTCGTGCCGGACTTGCTTGCGACGATNCTTTGCGAGATCGATGCGGCGCTCCGCTTCGGCGATCTGCACCGGGTCGGTGGTGTCGAGCACGATCAAATTGAGGCGGTTCGCCGCGGTGCCGAAAGTGTCATGCATGACTTCCGGGGCGAGGCTGGAACCGCCCATTCCGAGCAGTACGGCGGTGGTGTAGCCCTCGCCTGCGACGCCTTCGGCGAAGGATGTGAGCGCGGGCACATCGTCTTCGAGGGCATCGACCACGGCCAGCCAGCCGAGGCGGTCCGCGATCTCCTTCGGGTCGGGCTTCCAGAGCGTGTGATCGTGTGCCCAGATGCGTGCGACAACGTGGTCCGCCGCGAGACCCTTCAGCCGGGCCTCAACGGGTGCGCCAAGCGGGCCAAGCTCAAGAGACGCGCGCGCCCCGGCCGGCTGAGCTGAACCGAGCGTGTCGCGGATGCGGTCCAGGAGTTCCTCGAAGCTCTTCTGGAAGGAGCCGAGGCCCTCGGTGAGAAGTTCATCGGTGACTGTGTCGATATCGATGCCCGCGGCCGGCAGTTGATCGAGGTAACCAACCCACGTGGCGTTGTCTTCGAGCAGGGTCGGCCGAATGTTCGCGTGGTCGATGACCGCGTGGAGGGTCGCCTCGGGGACGGTGTTCACGGTGTGGGGACCGAGAAGGTCTTCAACGTACATGACGTCGCGGTATGCGGGGTTTTTGGTGCTTGTTGAAGCCCAAAGCGGCCGCTGCACGCGCGCGCCTTCGGGTCCGACCCGGCGCACTGGAACTGGCGCACCTGGCCGGCGGCNNNGCGCAGCGGCGAATCCTCTGGCACTTGCTGGTCGACTTTCGTATCCACGCGGGACACGAAGAACGAGGCCACGCTGGCGATACGGTCGATGGGCTGGCCCGCGGCGAGGCGCGCTTCGAGGCCTGCGATGTAGGCGTTGGCGCACTCCTCGTAGCGAGGGACACCGAAGAGCAGCGTCATGTTGGGGTTGATGCCATCGACGACGAGTTGCTGGAGGATGGCAACGCCTTCGCTTGTCCCGGGGACTTTGATCATCACATTGGGACGGCCGACACGCTCGAACAGGCGATGCGCCTCTTTCACGCTGCCGGCGATGTCGTGTTCGAGGCCGGGAGGGAGTTCGAGGGAGACGAAGCCGTCCTCGGCGCCGGTCGCATCGTAAATGGGCCGGAGGACATCGGCGACGGCACGAATGTCGTCCGTCTCGATGGCGACGAACGCTTCGTAGGGATCGTTCACTCCGGAACGTGCGAGGTCAGCCAGAGCGTCGTCGTAGTCGGATGAGCCGGAGATGGCCTTTTCGAAGATCGTGGGGTTGGAAGTCATACCACTGATGAGGCCGTCGTCAACCATCTGTTGCAGTTGGCCGGAGGTGATGAGATGCCGCCGGATGTAATCGAGCCAGATGCTCTGCCCGAGTTCGTTAATGGCCGCGACGACCGTGGTAGGCCTGGCTGCTGTCATGTGGCTTCCTCCGTGGAATTCATAGAGCGTGCTTCGAAGCTCAGCACCTTCGCAAGGCGCCGGCGGTGGCGCTCCTCGTTCGAAAATGTAGCGGCGGCGAAGGCGCGCACGAGCTCGAGTGCCAGCTCGCTGCCCACGATACGCGCGCCCAGGCAGAGCAGATTCATGTCGTCGTGCTCGACACCCTGGTGTGCGGAGTACGTGTCGTGGCAAATGGCGGCACGGACTCCGGCGAACTTATTCGCGGCGATGGAGGCGCCTACGCCACTGCCGCAGATGAGGACGCCACGGTCGGAGTCTCCGCGCTGGACGGCGAGGGCGACTGCCTCGGCAAAGTCGGGATAATCGTCGGCAGGCTCGAAAACGTGCGCGCCGCAGTCGACGACTTCATGACCAAGGCGGGCCAACTCCTCAGCGATGGGCAGCTTGAGCGGGAAACCGCCGTGGTCGGAGCCGACCGCGATGCGCATGCCTTAGTGTCCGCCTTCCCGGCACCGCGCGAGAACATCGCGAGCGTGTTGAGCGACGTTTTCGGCCGTGAACCCGAACTTCTCCATGACGGTGCCGCCGGGGGCCGATGCACCAAAGTGGTCCACGCCGATGGCCACGCCCGCATCGCCTACGTAGCGTTCCCAACCAAAAGTGGACGCCGCTTCGACCGAGACACGCGCTCGGACGGCGGGAGGGAGAATCTCATCGCGATAAGCCTGGGGCTGCGCGGCAAAGAGTTCCCAACTGGGCATGCTGACGACGCGCGTGGCGATGCCTTCGTCCTCCAGCGTGGCGCGCGCGGCTACTGCAAGCTGCACCTCGGAGCCGGTAGCCATGAGGATGACGTCTGGCTGGCTGTTGCCAGCATCTGCAAGGACGTAGGCGCCGCGTTTCGTACCTTCGAACACCACGTCATGAGGCGCGTCGAGGATGGGGAGGTTCTGGCGTGAAAGCGCCATCGCCGTCGGGCCGCTCGTGCTGATCACGACGGCCCATGCGGCCGCGGTCTCGTTGGCGTCCGCCGGGCGTATGAGACGGAGACCGGGCATGGCACGAAGGGACGCCAAGTGTTCGATCGGCTGGTGGGTGGGGCCGTCTTCGCCAAGGCCGATGCTGTCGTGCGTGAATATGAACGTGCTGTGCGACTGCATGAGACTCGCGAGCCGGATGGATGCGCGCATGTAGTCGGAGAAGATGAGGAATGTGGCACAGTAGGGAATGAAGCCGCCATGGATGGCGAGGCCGTTGGTGATCGCGCCCATGGCGTGTTCGCGGACGCCGAAGTGGAGATTGCGGCCGCCGTACTCGTGCGGTCCGACGGAGCCGTAGTCCTTCAGCAATGTCTCCGTCGAGGGCGCGAGATCGGCCGCGCCACCTACGAGCGCAGGGAAGATGGAAGCGAGCGCGTTGAGCGCCTTGCCGCCCGCAACACGGGTGGAAACCGCATTATCGCCGGGCGCGAATTTCGGGAGGATGTCTTCCCAGCCAGAGGGCCGGTCGCCGGCGATCGCCGAGCGGAATGCGGCGGCGTCCTCGGGAAAGGCTTCGGCATAGCTGGCGAAGCGTGCATCCCACTCGGATTCGAGCTGCTTCCCCGCGTCGAGGCACCTACGGAACTCCGCGAGTGCCTCATCGGGCACGAAGAACTTCGCTTCAGGGGGCCAACCGAGCCGCTCCTTCGTAAGCTCGACCTCTTCCTCACCCAATGGGGAGCCGTGGGCGGCAGCGGTGCCGGCCTTGTTCGGACTGCCGTATGCGATGGTGGTCTTCGTGATGATGAGCGAAGGACGGCGTGTCTCTGCGCGAGCCTCTTCGAGGGCGGCGCTAATACCATCGAGGTCGTTCCCATCAATGCGCGCGATGTGCCAGCCGTACGCTTCGAACCGCTGGCCGACGTTCTCGGTGAAGGCAAGGTTGGTGCTGCCTTCGATAGAGATGTTGTTGTCATCGTAGAAGAAGATGAGCTTGCCGAGTCCGAGGAAACCGGCTACCGATGCCGCTTCGGCGCTGACGCCCTCCATGAGGTCGCCGTCGCTGCAGATGCCGTAGACGTAGTGGTCGACGATGGTGTGGCCGGGCTTATTGAAGCGAGCTGCGAGCAGATGCTCGGCGAGAGCAAACCCGACGGCCATGCCGAAGCCCTGGCCGAGAGGGCCGGTCGTCACTTCGACGCCGGGCGTGTGGCCGTACTCGGGATGCCCCGGCGTGCGGCTCTGCCACTGGCGGAAATCCTGCAACTCTTTGAGGTCGAGATCATAGCCGGTGAGGGCGAGGAGGCTGTAGAGCAGCATCGAGGCGTGGCCCGCGGAGAGCACGAACCGGTCCCGGTCGGCCCAGTGCGGGTTGGCAGGGTTGTGGTGCATGAACCGCGTCCACAGGGTGTACGCCACGGGCGCAAGGCCCATCGGGGTGCCGGGGTGGCCGGAGTTGGCCTTTTGTACGGCATCCATGGAGAGGGTGCGGATTGTGTTGATGCACAGTTCGTCGAGCGAAGTGGGCGCCACAGTCACGACTGTGCTCCCGTGGCGGTGAAACGAATGGTGCGCGCTGGCATAGGCTCTCCCCTCTCTGTGTGAAGCGGATTGGCTGGCGCGAAACATATCGTCGCACGAGAGCGCTACGTATATGGTAAACCATCGCTCGTCCGACCGAATGCGCGCGTTGCAAAGTTCTCACGAAGCAGAGGTTGTTGGCTACTGGGTGCGAGGCGATCAATCGAACAGATCATCAAGCGGCAGGGCGAAGCCTTCGGCCGGGAAACCTGCGTCGTCGCTGTCGAGAGTCTCGCCGCGGTGATAGATGCGGGCGGTGTTGTCGGGACGGTACACAGTCACCGTCTTCGAGCGCAGGCCGGATCGGCGAGCTAATCATGGTTAGCTACCAACGATATGACGTTCTCATATATCTCACATAGAGTAGGTTCACGGCGGCGAAAGAGTCCTAGAGTGAGCCCATGCCCGCACCCGGTTCGCACAATGCTGCTCACCGCTTCGAACTAACGCACCGGCAACAGCAGGTCATCGAACTGCTAGCGCACGGCAAAACGAACTTCGAGATCGCGCAGGAGCTCGGCATTTCGCTCGAAGGCGCGAAGTATCACGTGCGCGAGCTGCTCAACCGGTTGGGCGTGGACTCGCGCGAGGAGGCTGTGGCGCTCTGGAACGAACGGAAGCAGCCAGCGGCCCGTATCGGCCGGGCGCTTCGGGCTCTGCCTTCCCTTAGCTGGGTGGCGCGCATAACTGTGGTGGGCGCGGCCTGCCTGGCCTGCACTGCAGTCGTGGTTGGCCTGGTGATGGCTTATCGGAGTGACGGCAAGCATCGGCCTGGCCTCGCGACTCAATCATCCGTGACCGTCCTCCCGACACCTCCGGCGTCCTCGTCGGCGACGACCGAAAACGCAACCGCGGATGCCGAACCCGCCAAGGTCGGCGTTTCCTGGAATTGGAATACTGGCGACGCGCATGACTTCGCCTGGTTTGATGCGGACTCGACCTCAGTCGCCGTCGCTGTCGCACCGCTATCACCGGACCCTGGCTTTGTGGCCTACCTCGACGCTTCGACCGGTTACGAACGCTGGCACCACGCCGTGCCGGCCGGCGCGTTCCTTCCGGCGCTCACCTCGGATGCGGTCGTGTTCGGGACCGCTGATGGGACGGTGTGGGCGCTTAGCCGTTCATCTTCGGACGTGTTGTGGACGGTCCCATTCCCGGGGGTGCCGTTCCAAACGCTTGCTGCGGACGGCACGGTCGTCGTCGGAGACGCGGACCCCGAGGTTTGGGGGCCGGGCGGGCTCGTCGACAAGACGCGGCTGGCGGGGCGGGTCTGGGGCATTGATGCCAGGACCGGCACGGTACTGTGGAAGGTGGAGACGGGCGCGTTCGAATCGTTCATCGCCATCTCCGGGAACATTGTCGTTATCTCGACGTATGACCCGCGCGATGGGGCAAAAACGGAAACGCTGGCCGTAGACAGTGCGACAGGGCAGCGGCTTTGGGAGGTGAGCACCGACCCGGCGTCCACCCCACCGGTTATCGCCCGCGGCAAGGTTTTCGTGGCCACTGCGATGGGCACGCTGTCTGCGTTCGATCTCCAAACCGGCCGCGAGTTGTGGACCGCTCGGCCAACAAGTGGAGGCATGTACTCATTCCCCTCGGTCATCGGCAATTCGGTGCTGGCCGGGGCAAATACCGGTGCGCTGGACGCTCGGAATGCCAATGACGGGTCGTTGCTGTGGTCGGCACAGGTCGGCGAATGCAGAGTGCGTGCCTTCGCGGTGCAGGGCCAGACGTTCCTCTTCATCTGTGGCTGGATCGGGACCGTGGGCGCGGATGGAGGCGAACCTAAACAGTGGCTGGTCCCACAAGGGGAGTTCCAGTGGGTAGAGCCAATTGCCAGCCGCGGGATCCTGGCGAGTTCATACACCGGCGAGGGGCCAGTGACACTGGTCGCGCTGGTCGTCGCCAACGAGCCGTAAGTACTGGCCCGGCCAGGCTACACCAGCTCGACCATCTCACCATCGAACGTCCTGGCGCCGCGGCGCATTTCGATGAGTTTGCCCAGCTTGACGTTGCAGTCGGCCACGCCGGGCGTGCCGGTGAGCACATCGAACTTCTGCATGCCGCAAACGTTGCACGGGCCATGATGGCAATCGGCGGCGGTCTTATCGCTGTGGACATCACGCCACTGGCCGCGGAGGTACGCCTTCGTAACGCCGCAATCGATGTGGTCCCACGGGAGCGGTTCCTGGGTGTCCCATTCGCGGTGCGCGAACCAGCCTGCATCAATGCCGGTGGTTTCGAAGGCCGCGTGCCAGATGTCGCCACGAAAGTACTCGCCCCAGGCATCGAACTTCGCGCCGTTACGCCAGGCTTCGTAGATGCCGTCGGCCACGCGGCGGTCGCCACGGCTCAATACGGCCTCGATAAAGCTGTCGCGCGGGTCGTTCCACGAGAATTCGACTCCTGCTGAGCGGCAGCCTTCGCGGAGTAGCTGGTGTTTGACCGCGAGCTCATCAGCCGTGTCCTGACGCGCCCACTGGAACGGCGTATGAGGCTTCGGGACGAGGTTGCTGGTACTCACGCGGACGCGCGCGCGTCCACCGACGTACTGGCGGCCAATTGCTTTGACTTTCTGGCCCATCTCTATGATGCCAGCGACATCTTCGAGGGTCTCGGTCGGAAGGCCGACCATGTAGTACATCTTCACGCCAGTCCAGCCGCGTTGGAACGCGTTCTCCGCGGCGCCGAGGAGGTCGGCTTCGCTTACGAGCTTGTTAATCGCGTTGCGGAGGCGCTGGCTTCCGGCCTCGGGCGCCAGCGTGAGCGTGTGCTTCTTTCCCTTCGCAACCGCATTGGCAACATCGACAGAGAAGCTATCGACCCGGGTGCTCGGTATGCCGACCTTCAGATTCGGGAAGGTCGTGGTGAGCTGGTTGACCATCGGCACGATCTGGCTGTGGTCGGTGGTGCTGAGCGAGAGCAAGGAGAGTTCGTCGTAACCGGTGTTAGCCATGAGTTCGCGCGCGGCCTGTGTCACTTCCTCGGGAGAGCGTTCACGGGTGGGGCGATAGATCATGCCTGCCTGGCAGAAACGACATCCCTGGGTGCAGCCTCGTTGGATCTCCACGGCCGCGCGATCGTGGATGGTCTGCAGGAAGGGGACTATCGGCTTGACGAGCGCTGGCGGGAGTTTTTCGAGGATGCGCCGGTGGATGGTGGTTGGCGCTTCCGGCACCCTGGGTCCGAGGCCGGCAAAATGGCCGCCGTCGTCGTAACGGGGCTCGTAGAAGGACGGCACATACACGCCGGGCATGGCGAGGAGCGCGCGCAAGCGTTCGGCTCGGGGCGTGCGAGAGCCCTTCCACTCCCGAACGAGGTCAGCAAGCTCAATGACGGCATCTTCGCCCTCGCCGAGGAAGAACGCATCAACGAACGGGGCGAGCGGTTCGGGGTTGAAGGAACCACTGCCGCCGCAGATTACGAGCGGGTGCTCATCGCTTCGCTGGTGAGCCCAGAGAGGAATGCCGGCGAGATCGAGCATGTTGAGGATGTTGGTGTAGGTCATCTCGTATTGCAGCGTGAACCCAACCACGTCGAAATCGCGGAGGGGATGCCGGGTCTCGAGGCTCCAGAGCGGAATGCCCGTCGAGCGCATCTGCTGTTCCATGTCCTCCCATGGGGCGAACGCGCGTTCGCAGACCACATCTGGGACCTTGTTCAGGATGTCGTAGAGGATGCCGAGGCCCATGTTCGACATCCCGATGTCGTAGCAGTCGGGATAGGCGAGGGTGATGCGGACGGACGCGGCTTCCCAGTCCTTGGTGACGCTGTTCCACTCGCCGCCTGAGTAACGGGCGGGCTTTGTCACGCGAGCGAGGAGTTGTTCGATGGTGGCAGTTGTCATGGGACCTCCGTGGGGGCATGGGCCAAAAATCCATGATACCGAAAGAGTTGCGAGTGGCGAGCCGTGAGTTGCAAGCTGTGGCCATATGCGCATCGATGCGGTGATCGTGGCAGCGGGAAGCTCGACAAGATTCGGGAGCGACAAGCTGCTGGCAGACGTTGGGGGCCGGCCGCTGATCGCGTGGACGCTCGCCGCATTCGAGAGGGCAGAATCTATTGCCGGGATCGTGGTCGTGACGACGAATTCGGGCGAACTGGAACGGATCGGGCGGCAGTTCGCACCGACGAAATTTCGTGGGTGCGCAGCCGGCGGCGCCCGCCGGCGGGACAGCGTCGAGAGCGGTCTGCGCGCATGCGGCCATGCACGCTATGTGGCCGTTCACGATGGCGCACGGGCGATGATAACGCCCCGGTTGATCGACCGCTGCGTGGCGGCAGCGGAGGGCGCCGCAGGTGCAATCTGCGCGGTTCCCTCTCATGACACCATCAAGGAAGTCGATGGCGGCCTGGTCACGGGTCATCCCGACCGCGCACGGCTGTGGGCGGCGCAAACACCGCAGGTTGTCCTGCGGCAGGCGTGGCTCGATGCGGCAGCTGCGGGCGACGATGACGAGACGGATGATGCCGCGATGCTCGCGCGGCTTGGGCTGGAGTGTGTGGTGGTCGAAGGCGACATCGAGAACCTGAAGGTTACGCGACCCCTCGACCTGGATGTCGTGCGTCTTATCGCCGCGCGAAGGGATCAGCGATGAGCGTGCGCGTGGGGCAGGGCGAGGACATCCATCGCATTGATGAGGGACGGACGCTCGTGCTGGGCGGGGTAATCATCGAGGAGGGGCCGGGG
>JAFKFP010000258.1 GCA_017308185.1 bacterium
CCGATGGGCGACCCGGCCCACGGGGGCCTCGGGTGGATGCCGTTCGATTGGGGCGGCGAGCGCGTCTACGGGCACGACGGCGGGACGATCGGGCAGTCGTCATTCATGCGCATCCTGCCATCGCGGAAGGCGGCGGTGGCGCTGCTGACGAACGGCGGGATGACGGGCCTGCTGTACCGGGAGATGTTCGGGATGATCTTCGAGCGGCTGGCGGGGATAGCGCCTCCGCCCATCCCGGAAGCTCCGGAGGGGCTCCAATGCGACGCTGCGCGCTACGAGGGCAGCTACGAGCGCATCAGTTCGCGCATCGATGTTGCCGCCTCGGATGGAGGGCTCGACCTGACCGTAACGCCGCGGAAGGTGCTTGTGCCCGGCACGCCGCCACAGGTGATCCATTTCAAGCCGGTGGATGAACGGCAGTTCGTGTCGGCGCGCGAGGGTTGGACGCCGCCCCAGCTGGTCACCTTCGGGCACTTCGACGCCGAGGGGCGGGCGGGGAGCGTGTTCAGCGGGTTCCGGTTGAACCCGCGTGTCCGCTGAGCGACGGCTGCGGGGCGGTATACTGTGCGCATGGTGACGAAGACGGGACGCCGCATGAGCCTGGAAGAATTCCTGGCGCTGCCCGAAGAGAAGCCCAACCTGGAGCTCATCGACGGGGAGGTGTGCCAGAAGCCGATGGCGACGAGACGCCGTAGCCGTGCCCAGTCGCGGCTCTACAAATTGCTTTCGAGTCATCGTGCAACGTCAGGCGGTGAGGCGTTTGTTGAGTTGACGCTGCCAATCGGTGGCAACGGACGCGCGAACGCACGTGTGCCCGATCTCAGCTACTACCAGCCAGGCCGCGGTGGTGAAGGCGACGATTACCCGACAGAACTTCCCGACCTTGTCGCAGAAGTGCGGTCGGAGGGACAGACGGTCCGCGCACTGGAATCGCGGCTGGCGTTTCTGCGGGAGCGTGGCGTGCTTGTGACATTGCTGATCGACCCGGAGAACGTGACCATTACCGTGCATGACGGCGGACGTAGCTGGGTCGCAGGAGCAGGCGAGCGGGTGGTGCTTGAGACGCTTGACGGGTTCGAATTCGGCGTGGATGAGTTGTTCGAGCCGTAGTCTTAACCTCGGCGGCCTCAAGCTGATGCGCGCCAAGTGGTAGAATCACGATGGGCCACGCACGACGGCACTGAGCCGGTGCGCGCCCTTGAGGTAGTACCCATGTCATATTTCCCTCCGAACGAGGAAGCGCGCCCGATTCAAAGCCCGGCGGCGGGCGCACTGGGACGTCTCGATAGCGCGTTCCTGGGTAAGGTTTTCGGGCTGCTCGCGTTCTCGCTGGCGTTCGCAACGGTTGGCGGCTTCGTTGGCTCGAAACTGAGCCCGAGTTGGATCTTGCCGCTGTTCATCGTCGAGATTGGGCTGATTTTCGTTGTGCAGCGTGTGCGTGAGAAAGAAGGCATCAACCTTGTCGCGCTGTACGCCTTTGCATTCGTGTCCGGGCTCACTTTCGGACCGATTGTCGCCTCATATGTGGATGCCGGGCTGGGCACCGCCGTACTGGAAGCAGGCATCGTGACGGGTGCGATGACGGCGGGCATTTCGGCATACGCGCTCACGACGAAGCGAAACCTGCAGGCACTCTACCCGTACCTGTTCATCGCCCTCATAGGGCTGGTTGTGGCGATGGTGGTGAACATCTTCATCGGGGGAAGCACGCTCTGGGCGTTCGTGAGCTGGGGCGGGGCGCTGCTGTTCAGCCTGCTCTTGCTGGTGGATGTGAACCGCACGAAGTATCGGATCTACCTCGACATCGTGAACCTTTTCCTCTTCCTGATGAGCATCTTCGGTGGCGGCGGCGGCCGGCGCAGCTAGGCCCCTCGTCCACCGGGCTGTACTCGCTCCGGCAGTGGAGTGACCCTCTGACACGGGCGATCATCGCGATTGCACGAACCAACGAGCCGTGAGTCGCGTATCGTACGCGGTACTCAACTCGCGGGTGTGGGCGATGGCGTACGCTGCCTCGAATAGACGGCAAACCAGGATCGGCGAGGAGGCGTCTGCATGAGTAGAAGTGCACTTGCTGGCAGCCGCGTCGTCGACCTCGCGCAGGGTGTCGCCGCGTCGTACTGCGGGAAGTTGCTGGCGTGTTTTGGCGCGGACGTCGTGAAGGTCGAACCGCCCGGTGGTGGCCGCGATCGGGCGCCGGGGCCAGGCGATGGCGAACGGAATGCGGCGTTTCTGTTTCTCAACACCGGGAAGCGCAGCAGTGTCATCGATGCAACGGCGGCCCAGGGACGACAGGCGCTGGAGGAACTCCTCACCGGCGCCGATGTCCTCCTCACCGATGAGGGCTCGCAGGCGGTCCTGGGTGAGCGCTTCGGCGCGATGCGGCTGCACGATGACTACCCGGGCCTTATCCACGCGGATGTCTCTGCATTTGGTCCCGGCGGCCCGTACGCGGGCTGGGCCGCGACGCCGTTGACGGTGTATGCACTCGGCGGCTACATGTACCTGACGGGAGACGAAGACCGCGAGCCGTTGCAGGGGCCGGGACCGCAACCCGGGTACATGGCCGGAGCACAGGCGTTCGCCGGCGTGCTCCTCGCGCTGCTCGCGCGGGCGGATGGCCATGGCCAACGCATCGACGTTTCGGAACTCGAAGCGTTGGCCTGTGCACACCAGTGGACTGTGGCCCGTTACAGCTACTCGGGGATGATCCAGCGGCGCATCGGCAACCGGTACGATTCGGGCCACCCGATAACGCTCTATCGCTGCAAGGGCGGCTACGTCTCGGTAGGCGCGTCGAATGACGAGCAAGCAGGGCGCCTGGCGCAGCTTGTCGGTCTACCGGACCTGATCACAGACGAGCGCTTTGCGACGAGCATCAGCCGGCTGGTGAACGCGGACGCCTACGACGAGATCATTCAACCATGGATGGATGAGCGGACGAAGGACGAGATCACCGACGTCTGCCAGGAGTGGCGCATTCCATGCGCGCCGGTCTCGACGCTGCAAGACATCCTGCATCACCCACAACTGGACTACCGGAAGTTCTGGCAGCGGCTTGATGGACCCGGAGGTAGGCGGCTCATCTATCCCGGCCCGCCATTCGGCATGTCGGAGACACCGGGCAGGATTGAGCCGCCACCCGATCTGGGCGATTCGCCGGCGCCAATTGTGCGTTGGGGCGAACGCCGTGCCCGGCCGGCATCCCACGACGACGACGCCGAGAAGAAGCTCCCACTCGAAGGCGTGCGCGTCGTCGATTTCACCCGCGTCTGGTCGGGTCCGCTGGCGACGCGCATGCTTGCCGACTTCGGCGCGGAGGTCATCCGCATCGAACGGCCGATCGCGCCCGGGGCACGCCAGATTTCGCCCGAGCAGGCAAAGCGCAGCGGCTTCTACCCGGGGGACGACCCGGGTGAACAACCGTGGAACCGCAATGCGTTCCTCAACCTGTTCGCGCGCAACAAGCGGTCGATTGCGGTCGATCTGTCGAAGGAGGAGGGGCGCGACGTGGTGCGCCAACTCATCGCGCAGAGCGATGTGGTGGCGGAGAACTTCAGCCCGCGGGTGATGGCGAACCTTGGGCTCGATTACCGGCGACTCAAGGAGCTGAAACGGGACATCATCATGCTTTCCATGCCCGGTTACGGGATGGACGGACCGTACCGCGACCGCGTCGCCTACGGGACGACGCTCGAGCCGGAGGCCGGCTTCTCGGCGATGATGGGCTATGCCGACCGAGGGCCCCAGCGGCTCGGTGTGGCCTACCCCGACCCGGTCGCAGGCATCCACGGTGCGGCTGCTGTCCTCCTCGCGCTCTACCACCGGCGGCAGACGGGCGAGGGCCAGTACATCGAGCTGGCGCAGTTGGAGACGGCGTGTTCATTCATTGGCGATGCGCTGCTCCGCTACCAGCTCACCGGCGAATTGCCGCAGCCACAGGGGAATGCGCATCCCGCGTACGCGCCTCATGGTTGTTACCCATGTGCGGGAGACGATCGCTGGGTGACGATTGCCGTGCGGTCGGACGCGGAATGGCAGCGGCTCGCGGCGGAAATGGACCGGCCAGATATCGCGCGCGACCACGGGTTCGCGACAACAGAGGGCCGCATCGCGCGGGGGGCCGAGGTGGATGCACTCGTAGCCGACTGGACGCGCATCCACGAGATGAAGGACGTGATGCGCCGTCTCCAGGAGGTTGGGATCGCTGCGGGCTCGGTCTCCGATGCGCGCGACATGGCGGAGGACGAGCACCTGCGGGCGCGGGGGTTCTACGTCGAGCTGGAGCACCCGGAGGCAGGACGGCATTTCTACCCGGGGCAGGCGATCCGGCTTTCAGCGACTCCTGCGGTGTTCCGAAGCGATGCCCCCAGGCTTGGAGGCGACACACGGGCAGTCGTACGCAGTCTGCTGGGCGTACCGGAGGCGGAATATCAATCGTTGTTGGCGAGCGGGGCCATCGCCGAGGCGACGCCGCTCGCTGTCGGAGAAACTCGATGAGGATGCGAGGTGGACCAGTTGTCGTGGCAACCTGAAATCGATGAACTCGCGCGGCGGCGCGAGCTGGCTTCCGCGATGGGTGGGCCGGAGGGCGTCGCCAGGCAGCGGTCGCGCGGTAAGCTCACCGTGCGCGAACGCATCAGCTCGCTGGCAGACGCGGGCTCGTTCCGCGAGTTCATGCCGCTCATGGGCACGGCTGCCTACGAGGGGCCGGAGTTGAAGGAGTTTACGCCCAAGGGCTCGGTCGAAGGTTTGTGCACCATCGATGGCCGGAAGGCGGTCGTAACCGGCGGTGATTTCACCGTACGCGGAGGCTCTGGCGGGGGCTCCCACGGCGGACTCGGGATGGAGATGCCGGCGAATCGCCGCGCACTCGAATGGCGAGTGCCCTACGTACGGCTGCTCGATGCCGCGGGTGGCAGTGTGCGCTCGTTCGAGGATCTCGGGAGGACCTATCTGCCCGATGGAAATTCGTTCACAGCACCTGATGTGCAACTGCTGCGCGTCGTGCCGGTCGTTTCGGCGGTGCTGGGTTCCGTGGCCGGGCTGCCGGCAGTGAACGCGTGCATGGCGCACTTCAACCTCATGGTGAAGGACCTGAGTCAACTCTTTCCCGGCGGCCCACCGGTCGTGAAAGCAGCGCTCGGGTACGACATCTCGAAAGAAGACTTGGGCGGCGCGGAGATGCACACCCGGCAGAGCGGCGTCATCGACAACCTGGTGGAGAGCGAGGAGGAAGCGTTCGCGACGATTCGGCGCTTCCTGAGCTACCTCCCATCGAGCGTGTGGGAGCTACCGCCGCGTGGAGACACCTCCGATGACACGAGCCGCCGGGACGAGTCGCTCCTGTCGATCGTGCCGCGCAACCGGCGGCGCGCCTACAACATGCGCACGATCATCGAAAGCGTCGTGGACGGTGGGTCATTCTTCGAGATCGCGCCAGGCTATGGTCGTGCGCGCGTGACAGGCCTCGCGCGCTTCAACGGGTATCCCGTCGGTGTGATGGCGAACAATCCGGCATTCGCCGGTGGTTCCACCGATGTGGCGGCGGGCGAAAAGGTGATCCGCCTCATCCGGCTGTGCGACACGTTTCATCTCCCGATGATTTCCTTCGCCGATGAGCCGGGATTCATGGTGGGGCTGGACTCAGAAAAGGCCGGCATCGAGCGGGCGGGCGCACGCATGGTGATCGCCACCTGCGACAGCAAGATGCCCTGGGCAACGGTCGTGGTTGGTCAGCTGTATGGCGTCGCCGGTCAATGCCAGCACCGGCCGACGGGGATGTTCCAGCGGTTCGCGTGGCCGTCGGCGCGCTGGGGTTCGATGCACATTGAGGGGGGCGCCTCCGCTGCATACCGGCGAGAGATCGATAATTCGCCCGATCCGGAGGCTACACGCCAGCGTATCGAGGCACGGCTGCAGGCGATCGCGTCGCCGTTCCGGACGGCTGAGGCGACGGGCCAGGAGATCATCGACCCGCGGGAGACCCGGCCGCTGCTCTGTGAGTTCGTCGAGGGCGCACAGCGGATCGTCGCTTCGCAACTGGGCCCGACTTCGATGCCATACCTGCCGTAGGCGCCGTTGGTCATCATCCGGCGCCCGCGGAACATGGACTCAGGATCGACGGCGGCTGCTACTTCACCTCGTTGAGACGCCCCGATTTCACATCGAAGACGAAGCCGCGCACGGGAATATCGTGGCGCACGAGGGGGCACTGCTGGTAATGGCGGAGGTCGGTGCGGACGGACTCGTCCAGGTCGTCGAATGGCGCGAAGGCAATCGAGTCGGCATCCATGCCTTTCTCGCGCAACTGCTTGCGCAGGCTCTCGTCGGTGAATGTGAGCATGCCGCAATCGACGTGGTGAATGATGGCGACTTCTTCGGTGCCGAGCAATTCCTGGCTGATGACCAGGCTGCGGACCGCGTCGGGGATGCGGCCGCCGGCGTTGCGGATCACGTGCGCATCGCCCTCCTCCAACCCGAAGGCACTGTGCGTGTTGATGCGAGCATCCATGCAGGTGACGATTGCCAGCTTCTTTCCGGGCGGCATGGGTAGCGAGGCCTTGGTGAACCCTGCTGCGTACTTCTGATTGGTCGCGAGCATATCATCGATGGCGGTCACGGCTGGCTCCTTAGTATGAATTGTTGACCGACAATATCATGGACGGCCCACAGAACGTCCGTCAACGTGGCGCCGGAACAAACGTCGTGCGAGGAGGGCAACTCGCACTGCTCGCACCGGCCACCAGGGTGAAGGGACACGCCGCCATGCCGTGCGTGCGCGAATGGACGGCGCTGCAGCTTCGTTGCAGAATGCGCGTACCCGGAACCTGCTTGGAGGACTCATCGATGAAAGCTGCACGACTGATCAACGGCGAACTGACTATCCAGGAGCTTCCAACGCCAGAACCAGGCAACGAGGACGCGCTGATCCGCATGACGTCGGCCGGGGTCTGCCACTCGGACCTGCACATCGTGCGCGGCGATTGGGATGGCATCCCGCGGAGCATGCCGCTTGGCCATGAGGGCATCGGCGTCGTTGAGGCGCTGGGGCCCGGCGCTGACCGTTACATCTCGGTTGGCGACCGCGTAATCCTCGGCCTGGGCGGTTCCGGCGGTGGCTACTGGTGCGGCGCGTGCGAGTACTGCCTGCGCGGAGATCCGCGTCTCTGCAGCCAGTCGCGGGGGATCATGGGCACGTTTTCGCAGGAGTTCACCGTGTGGGCGAAGTCGCTGGTGAAGTTCCCCGACAGCATCAGCGACGAAGAGGCCCCGCTCGCCTGCGGCGGCCTTACCGCGTATGGCGCAGTGAAGAAGCTGCTCAAGAACCACATCCTTCCCGGGCGGCCAGTCGCCATCATCGGCGCAGCCGGGGGACTCGGACACTACGCGGTGCAGATCGCGAGCGCATTTGGCTACAAAGTCATCGGGGTGGATGTGGGCGAGGATCGGCTGAAGTTCGTCCAATCCCTGGGCGCGCACCAGGTGGTGAGCGCGGATGAAGCAGCGGAAGCGGCGCGCGCGATGGGCGGCGTCGACGCGAGCATTGTGTTCTCGCCCCGGATCGCCGGCTTCCAGCTTGGCCTCGAGATGCTTGGCCGCGGCGGCCTGTGGGTCGGCGTGGGCATTCCCGCTTCGAGCGAAGGGAAGATCGAGATCAGCCCGTGGGAGTTCTTCTCGAAGGAACCGCGGCTCGTCTACTCGGCCGTGGGTAATGTGCAGGATATGCGTGAACTTGTAGACCTGGCCGCGGCCGGCCTCGTGAAGACGCATGTGGGACGCACGGCCGCGCTCTCGGAAGTGGGCGGCGTGTTCGATGACCTCGAAGCTGGCAGGTACGTGGGCCGCGGCGTGCTCACGGACATGACGAAGTAGGGATAGGCTCGCTCTCGCGCGAACCGCTCTCCCGACCGGAACGGCCGCACTTGGTGGGAAACCGCAGTGGCGCGCGGCGGTCGCTCGCTAGCGGTCGTGGTACTGATGACTGTACGCTGTCGGCGCACGGGGACCCGGCGAACGGGCCTCAAGCGAAAGGTGTCCCATGCTCCTTGCATTCGATATCGGGAATACATCCATCCACCTCGGGCTGTTCGACGGTGAGCAACTCACGGAAACGTGGCGGGTCGGCGTCGAACGGGAGAAGCTCCCCGATGAGTACGGCGTACTGATCCTGCAACTGCTCGCAGCTCGCGGCCTTGATACGACGGCGATCGACTCGTGCATCATCGGGTGTGACGTGCCGCCGCTGACGCCGACGTTCGAGCAGGTCTGCAGGAATTACTTCGGCATCGAACCGCTCGTCGTCGGCCACGGGCTGCGGACTGGCATCCGCATCCTCTATGACAACCCGAAGCAACTCGGCGCGGACCGCATCATCGATGCGGTCGCTGCGACCAAGTACTACGGCACTCCGGTCATCGTCGTCGATTTCGGCACGGGAACGGTGTTCGACGCGGTGAACGCGAAGGGCGATTACCTTGGCGGCGCGATTGCACCAGGCATTGGCATCGCGAGCGAGGCGCTGTTCAGCCGGGGCGCGATGCTCTATCGCGTGCAGTTGGAGCGCCCGGCGGCAGCTATCGGCAAGAACACCATCCACGCGATGCAATCGGGCATCCTGTTTGGGTACGTGGGGCTGGTCGAAGGGTTGGTGGCACGCTTCAAGGCTGAAGTCGGCGAGGGCGCGAAGGTTGTCGCGACGGGCGGGTATGCGCCCGTCATCGCGCGCGAAACCGATTGCATCGACATTGTGGACCTGGACCTCACTTTGAACGGCCTGCGTATGATCTACGAGATGAACCGGGGGGAGCAGGGTTCGGGCGCCAGGGAACAGGGAACAGGCATCAGGGGTTAGGGGTCAGGAGTTCACGATGGGGCAGGCACCGGCACCGATGGACGAGCACCCAGAACGCAGGCCGCTTGATGGGCGGCATATCGCGCTCGGCGTGTGCGGTTCGATCGCGGCGTTCAAGGCTGCGGATTTGTGTTCGAAGCTGCGGCAGGCAGGCGCTGAAGTCGAGGTGGTGATGACGCCAGCAGCGACGCAGTTCGTGACGCCGCTGACGTTCCAGTCGCTGAGCGGGCGCGATGTGGTGGTGGACATGTTCACGGCAGCCGAGCCAGAGGCGCACGTTGAAGTCGCGCGGCGCGCCGATGCGCTGGTCATTGCGCCGGCGACAGCCGACTGCCTCGCGAACCTGGCCCACGGGCAGACGCCGGACATGGTGACGCTGACCGCGCTCGCGACCGCGGCGCCGGTGCTGGTGGCGCCCGCGATGGACAACCAGATGTGGGAGCACGCGGCCACGCAATCGAACGTGGCGGCGCTTCGCGAGCGAGGCATCATCTTCGCAGGCCCCGTCAGCGGGCGGCTGGCGAGCGGCCGCGCCGGAGCGGGTCGCATGGCTGAGGTACCGGCGATTGTGGGCGCGCTGCGGGCGATGCTCGGGTCGCACGACGGCGACCTGCGCGGGCGGCATGTTGTTGTGAGCGCGGGCGGCACGAACGAACCGATCGACCCGGTGCGTTATGTCGGGAATCATTCGACGGGTAAGATGGGGTTCGCGATTGCGGAGGCGGCGCGTGACCGCGGCGCGCGCGTCACGATCGTCACGGGGCCGGTGGCGCTGGAGACGCCGGCGGGCATCGAACGGGTGGACGTGAAGACGGTCGCGGAGATGCTCGCGGCGCTCGAAGTTGCGACGAGCCGTAGCGATGCCGTCATCATGGCAGCGGCGCCGGCGGATTTTCGGCCAGACGTGCCGGCCGGCCAGAAGATCAAAAAGCAGCCCGGGCAGGAGCGGCTCGCGCTCGAACTCGTGCTCAACCCGGACATCATCGCGACGCTGCCGGGCGGTGGCGTGCGTGTGGGGTTCGCCGCTGAGACGGAGAACCTGGCCGAATATGCGCGCCGCAAGCTCACCAGCAAGCGGCTGCACTTCATCGTTGCGAATGACGTGACGGCGGCGGGCAGCGGGTTCGGCACCGAGACCAACGAAGTCGTCATCCTGCACGACGACGGGCGCGTGGAAGAGCTGCCGCTGCAGAGCAAGTACGCCGTGGGCCACGCGATCCTCGATCGCGTGGCCGCACGGCTGGGGTGATAGAGCGGCAGGCTACGCCTGGGTCTTCCACCAGAACGGGTACATCTCGGTGCCGGAGCCGTAGCTGCCGGAGAGGGTGCGTACGTCTTCGACGCCGCCCATCCACTCGCGGTAGCCAAGATACGTGGTGCCGGCGCCGGCGTTGGGCACGTAGTACATCTTGCTCGCGTGGTATTGCTGCGCTTCGACGAAGGTTGCGCGCCGCTCTTTGGGGTCCAGCTGGCCCTGCTGCTTCATGGTCAGGTCGACGAGTTTCTGGTCGTTGATGTGGCCATGGTTGAGCGGGTTCGGGGTGAAGAACCGGATGAGGTACGCGCCACCTTCGAGGAACGGAGTCTGCGCGCCATAGGCCATGCCGGTGAAGTCGCCCGTGAAGGTATGGGTGATGTACTGCGACTGGTAGTTCTGTACCTCGGTGTTGCACTTCACGCCGATGGCGGCGAGCAGTTGGATGTTGGCTTCGGCGACGGCATTAAAGGCTGCGCCGTAGACGGCGGCCGGGTACTGGTACTTCATTTCGAAGCCGTCGGCGTAGCCGGCGGCGGAGAGCAGCTTCTTCGCCTCGGCGGGATCGTACTTGAAGTACTTGGCGCTATCGCCAGCCTCGGCTGAGGTCGGGTCGAGCCACCAGCGGCTGATACCGGCGGGGATGATGTTGTTCCAGGGGGACTCGGTCTTGATGCCCGCATCCTTCAGGCCCTTGAGGTTGTATGCGAGGTCCGTAAGCGTCACGCGGTCGAGTGCCATGGAGATGGCAAGGCGTACGCGGTCGTCTTTCTGCCAGGGCGAATCGGGTTTGTTGTCGAAGTAGAAGAAGGTCAGCGCGGTGGGTGTCTCGCCGAAGTAGGTCGCCTTATCGACCTGCTTCTGGAGTTCGAGGAGGTCGGCGTTGTTGATATCGAATGTATCGATGTTGCCGGCGATAAACTGGGCCTTGCGGTTCGCGTAGGCGGGGATGATCGAGACCTGGATGCCATCCATGAGCGGGAAGCCGTTTTCGAACCAGGCCGGGTTCTTTTTGAAGGTGAAGCTCGACGACGGCGTGTAGTTCTCGAACATCCACGGGCCGGTGCCGATAGACCGCTTGGTCACGTCGAAGCCGCCATCGCCCTCGGTGGGAAGGATCCAGAGCAGGTTGGCATCGGCGAGGATGTCCATCATCGCCGCGTTCGGTGTCTTGAGCTTGAACTTGAGGGTCTTGTCGTCGATGTACTGCACGCTATCGACGAAGCTGACCTGCGAACGGTTCTGCGAGGTCGGCCCGGTGAGGCGCTCCCACGAATACTTGACGTCGTCCATCTTCAAGGCGCGCCCGCTCACGGGAGCGATGTCGTGGAACTTCGTGCCGGGGCGAAGCGTGACGGTCCATTCGGTGCCGTCGGAGTTGGGCTCGGCCTTCTCGGCGAGGTCTGCCGTGGGGATGCGGTCGTTCTTTGCAACGTGCCAGCCGGTCTTGTAGCGGAAGAGGCGGCTGTAGACGAAGGCGGAGTACGTCT
>JAFKFP010000103.1 GCA_017308185.1 bacterium
GGGAGTAGCGAGCCAAGCGGGTATTTCTCGTGGTACTGACTGTCGAAGACAAACCAACACGGTACGTTCGGGAGGGTCTGGTCACCGCCCTCGATGATCGTCGAGTTGTGGCCGATCGTGCGATAGAAGGACTCGTCGCCGAAGCGCCGCCCCGACTGGTTGACGAGGATGCCGTGCGGCAGACCGGTCTCGATGATCGACATCCTCCAGAGAGGAACCCCGTCGTGTTCCTCCCCCGGGATGTGGAAGCCGAGCCAATGGGGCGTAGGCACCTGCCCCACCATGGCACCGACCGAACCGCCGAGGATGAGATTGTCCCCGGTGACCGAAGGCGGGACAGCCGAGACCATGCGGCTGCCGCGGTGGTCATAGAGGTGGTCGAACCTCGAGCTGCCATCGTAGGATCCGGCGGCGATCAGGACTCCCTTGTCGGCGCGGACGAAAAAGTCCTTACCGTCGCGTTGGGCCTTCACACCGATCACGCGGTCGCCCTCGGTGACCAGGGCGACTGCTGGGGTCTCCGTGTAGAGCGGGATCTGGCGATCGAGTGCCGCCTTCACGAAATACGCCGCCAGGCCGGGGCCGAGGGTTCGTTCGTCTTTCTCCATCCGCTCTCCCATGGCCTCGAAGTCCCAGTTGAGGATGTTCGCGGCCCCGCCCTGCTCGAACATATCGTCATGCGTGACACCGGGAGGGGCGTGCGGCGACATGCGGGATTTCTCCTGCCACTCGCCCAGGCTCGCGGCGGGGAACGGCTCAACCTCGATGAAGCGGCCCTGCTCGAGAGTGTCTTCGTGCTGCGGCCAGTAGTAGTCGGCGAAGTCCTTGCAGATGTGCCAGCGAAGCCCCGCGCGCTCCTCGAAGTACTTCAGCGCGATTGGGCTGTGGACGATGTAGTTGCGGATCTGCTCCTCGTCCCCAAAGCCCATGCTGAGCCATTCGCAATAGCGTAGGCCGCTCTCCTGAGAGTCCTCGATTCCCGCTGCCTCCTGGAGGTGGTTCGCGGCCACCCAGACCTCACCGTAGGAATAGGCGGTGACACCGCCGACGAGGGCTGCCTTCTCGAGGACGACCGTCGACATGCCCTGGTCATAGGCCGTGATCGCCCCCGCCAGACCGCCGATTCCTGATCCGATCGACACGAAATCGACCTCGACATCCCACCCAGCAGACATTGCACTGGTGTTCATCTTTGTTCTCCTCGCCGTATTCCCGTGACTATTTGGATCGAAATTGCAGATACAACAGCGCCGTCCTAGCCTTCGGCGCAGCCGCCGTCCGCTCGACACGAGCGCGTTGCATGCTGTATACCATATGCGTGGAGATGGGATCTGGATCAAGCACCATCGGCGCCGCCGGGGAGCAGCCGGTGCCGCCGGTCCTCTGGGAGCCCTCGGCCGCCACGATCGGGCGCTCGCGGATCGCCGCCTTCATCGCCTGGCTGCACGAGGAGCGGGGTTTGCATTTCGCTGACTACGAGGAGCTGCGACGCTGGTCGGTGGCGGACCTCGAGGGCTTCTGGTCGGCGATCTGGGAGTTCTTCGGGGTGCGGGCCGACGGCTCCCCGACGCCGGTGCTCGGCAGCGAGGAGATGCCCGGGGCC
>JAFKFP010000104.1 GCA_017308185.1 bacterium
CCGATGAGCGCCGTCATCTCAGGCGCCGTCAGCGTGAGCAGCTCCGCGCGGTCCACCATGGACTCCTCGGGGCCCATGAACTGGTGCCTCTTGCTGACGTAGTTGCGGAAGGCGTCGGCACGCGGCTCCAGCGGCGCGAAGGATTCGACGTCGGTCTGATCCTGCGAGGCATCCGTACGGCCCGGCGCGAACGGCACCTTGACCTCGACGCCGGCATCCTTCGCGGCCTTTTCGACGCCGGCGTTGCCGGCGAGCACAATCAGGTCGGCGAGCGAGACTTTCTTGCCGTCCTTCTGCGCGTTGTTGAATTCCTTCTGGATCGCTTCGAGCTTGGCCAGCACCGTCGCGAGCTGCTTGGGCTGGTTGACCTCCCAATCCTGCTGCGGGGCCAGGCGAATGCGGGCGCCGTTGGCGCCGCCCCGCTTGTCGGAGCCGCGGAACGTCGAGGCCGACGCCCAGGCGGTCGAGACGAGTTGCGGCACGGTGAGTCCGGAGGCGAGAATCTTCGCCTTCAGGTCGGCCGCGTCCTTGTCTTCGACAAGCTTGTGATCGACGGCCGGGACCGGATCCTGCCAGATCAGCACTTCCTTCGGCACCAGCGGGCCGCGGTAGCGCGCGCGCGGTCCCATGTCGCGATGCGTGAGCTTGAACCAGGCGCGCGCAAACGCCTCCGCGAACTGGTCCGGATTTTCCAGGAAGCGCCGCGAGATCTTTTCGTAGGCGGGATCGAAGCGCAACGACAAGTCCGTGGTCAGCATGGTGGGCACATGCTTCTTCGACGGGTCGTGGGCGTCCGGGGTGATGGCGGGGGCGTTCTTCGCCTGCCATTGATAAGCGCCGGCCGGGCTCTTGGTCAGCTCCCATTCGAACTTGAACAGGGTCTCGAAGAAGTTGTTGTCCCACTTCGTCGGCGTCTGGGTCCAGGTGACCTCCAGGCCGCTGCCGATGGCGTCGCCGCCCTTGCCGGTGCCGTATTTGCTTTTCCAGCCGAGGCCCTGATCCTCGATCGCCGAGGCGTCCGGCGCCGGGCCGACCAGCGCCGCGTCGCCGGCACCGTGAGTCTTGCCGAAGGTGTGGCCGCCGGCGATCAGCGCGACGGTTTCCTCATCGTTCATCGCCATCCGCAAGAACGTCTCGCGGATGTCCTTCGCGGCCGCGACCGGATCCGGCTTGCCGTTCGGCCCTTCCGGGTTGACGTAGATCAGGCCCATCTGCACCGCGGCCAGCGGCTCCGCGAGCTCGCGCTCGCCGCTGTAGCGCTCGTCGCCGAGCCACGTTCCTTCAGGACCCCAGAACAACTCCTGCGGCTCCCATTCGTCGACGCGGCCACCGGCGAAACCGAAGGTCTTGAAGCCCATCGATTCCAGCGCGGCGTTGCCGGCGAGCACATACAGATCGGCCCAGGAAATCTTGCGGCCGTATTTCTGCTTGATCGGCCACAGCAGCCGGCGCGCCCGGTCGAGCAGCACGTTGTCCGGCCACGAGTTGAGCGGCGCGAAGCGCTGCTGGCCGCCGCCGGCGCCGCCGCGGCCGTCGGTGATGCGGTAGGTGCCTGCGCTGTGCCACGCCATGCGCACCATCAGCCCGCCGTAGTGGCCGAA
>JAFKFP010000259.1 GCA_017308185.1 bacterium
GCCACTCCCGGCCGTACACGCGTCGATATCGTCCTTCCCGTCTACAACGAGGTGACAGTCCTCGAAGCCAGCGTCACAACGCTTCTCACGTTCCTTGATGGCCAGCCGCAATACGAGTGGCGCCTCGTCATCGCCGACAACGGCTCGACGGATGGCACCAGCGACCTTGCACGCACGCTCGCCAGCCGCGACCCGCGCGTCCGCGCACTGGTGCTCACGATAAAGGGGCGCGGATATGCGCTGCGTGACGCATGGGTGGGCAGCGACGCCGACATCGTTTCCTATATGGATATCGACCTCAGTACCGACATTAAGCACATTCCGCGCCTGATCGACATGATCGCGATCGATGGGTGCGACGTCGCCATCGGGAGCCGCCTGGCTAAAGGTTCGAAGACCCAGCGCCAGATCAAGCGCGAGATCACCTCGCGCGGGTACGTGCTCCTCATCCGCGCGTTTTTCCCCCGCCTTCGTATCAGCGACGCCCAGTGTGGGTTTAAAGCACTCAGCCAGCGGACCGTCCGGGAAGTCGTGCCTCTCATCAAGAACGGGATGTGGTTCTTCGATACCGAACTCCTCATCCTCGCTCAGCAGCGCGGCCTCAACATCTGCGAACTCCCCGTCCATTGGGTCGAAGACCCGGACACCAAAGTCCACATCCTGAAGACAGCGATCGAAGATATCCGCGGCCTCATGCGGATGCGCTTTCGGAAGCGCTGATGGCTGGACTCGTGGAGTCGCCCTTCCACTCCGGCCCCTTCGCCATCAACTCGTCGATAGCGGCGTTGCGAGCGGCTTTCTCGCCATCGCGGCCAGCCGCCCCGCGTGCCTCCGCCGATGTTTCTCGAAGCTTGATCGCCCGCCGGGCCGATGGTATAAACCCTTTGCTACGAGATTCACAAGCCGTGGGGGTGCGCCTCACGCGGCATGCCGAGTCACGGTCCTGGAGGCGGTCGTTGTGAGCTTTGTCCCGAATACCCCTGAACAGTTCTCAGACTTCTTAGAGCTCGTGTATATCGGCGCCACCCTCTTCATTTCACTTGTCATCATGGTCATCTTTGGCCATTGGTGGCAGAAGTAGATAGAACCATGGCTGTCGAAACACCTACCAAGCCAACCATCGCGGATAAGATATACGACAAGATGTTCCACAACTATGTGTGGAAATCGATCTTCCGCACCGGTTATCCGAACACCCCGCGAAACCAGATGCTGGTCGTCGCGACAAACGTGTTCCTCCACCTCCACCCCACTCGTATCCACCGCACCCACGTCAAGATCACCCATACCTACTGCCTGGGTGGGCTGACCTTCTTCATGTTCCTCGGCCTCACGGTGACGGGTATCCTGCTCATGTTCTACTACGTGCCGAGCGTCGAGCGCGCGTACCTCGATATCCAGAATATCGAGACGACCGTCCAGTTCGGACAGCTCATGCGGAACATGCACCGGTGGATGGCCCACGCCATGGTCATCCTCGTCTTCTTACACATGATGAGAGTCTTCTACACGGGCGCCTATAAGCCCCCGCGTGAGTTCAACTGGGTCGTGGGCGTCATCCTGCTCGTCCTCACCTTCCTTCTCAGCTTCACCGGCTACCTGCTCCCCTGGGACCAGCTCGCCTTCTGGGCCATCACGGTCGGCACCAACATCGCTGGTGCAGCTCCCGTCCTTGGCCCGAAGACCAAGTTCTGGCTGCTCGGCGGATTCGAGGTCGGTCCTGACGCCCTCATCCGCTTCTACACGCTGCACGTCATCGGCCTGCCACTGCTGGCCGCAATCTTCATGGCTGTCCATTTCTGGCGTATTCGCCGCGATGGTGGCCTGGCCCGGCCGCTGTAGGCCGGAGTACCGAGCAGGATTAAGAACATATGGCCACCGCCGTAGTCGCCCGACCAGTAGCACGCCCGCAGGAACGCGCCCGGGACGAGGAAGTCCTCGTCTGGCCCGATCTCGTGTTCGTGGAGTTCATCTCCGCGATGGTGTTCACGCTGACCATCTTCCTGCTCTCAGCAATCATCAACGCCCCGCTGCTCGATGAAGCGAACGCGGACGTCACGCCAAACCCATCGAAGGCGCCCTGGTACTTCCTGAACCTCCAGGAACTGCTCCTTCATATGGATAAGGGCCTCGCCGGCGTCATCGTGCCAGCCGTCTGGCTCGGCCTCATGGCCATCTTCCCCTACTTCGATACCGACAACGAAGGCCAGGGCGTGTGGTTCGGCACCGAAAATGCCGTCAAAATCACCGTCGTCAGCGGGATCATCAGCTTTGTCGGCACCTGGCTGCTCATCCTCTGGGACAACGGCAACATCGCGCAGTACCTCAACGGCTGGTTCGGCCTCTCGGGTGGCGATTCCCTGCGCTTCCTCGAGAACGCGCGCGCCTTCCAGTCGCAGCTGCCCTGGCCGGAGTGGTCGACGCATATTCCCTATCTCTGGTTCGACCTCACACTCCTCGACCAGCCGTTCCACCACCTCAACTTCCCAGCGTGGCTCGTTGAGCAGGCCATCCCCGTCGCCTTCATGGTTGGGTTGCCGACCATCATGGTCTACGTCCTGTGGCGTGTCGGGTGGGTCCGAACTCGGCGCGATGCGCTCCTGTCGATCTTCACCGGTTTCGTTGTGACCATGGGCGTTCTCACGATCGTCGGTACAGCGTTCCGCAGCGAGTCCGAAGAGCTCGTCTGGCCGTGGCAGCTCAAGCTCAGCGAAGGTATCCCGGGCCAGGAGTGAACACCGTGAGCGAAAAGACCGCGTTACGCCACACCGGTGTGGCCTGCCCCGCCCGCCGCGCCCGTCTACGCTGGGCACACTACCGCACCACCGGCGTGCCCGCCGTAGAGGAGGTCCATCATGGCAGTTGAGCAGCGCGCCAACCCGCGCCCGGCAGCCCCGGTCGAAGTTGCCCGCCAGGCAGAGGCACGAAAGATCGCGCGGCGTTCATTCCTGCGAGTCAGCGTTTTCGCCGGGCTCAGCCTTGGGCTCCTGAGCATGGCCGCAGGGTTCCTTGCATTCTTCAACCTCCGAAAGCCACAGGGCTTCGGCGGCACCGTCAACGTCGTGAAGGCGCGTATCCCGAAAGCTGGTTCCGACCCCGCCCGCATTTCAGAAGGCAAGTTCTGGCTTTCCAACCTCCAGGGAGCACAGGGCGACATCTTTGGCGTCGGCGGTACAGGCGGCCTGCTCGCGCTCTATTGGAAGTGTCCGCACCTCGGGTGCACGGTTCCGTGGAATGCAAGCTACAACGGCGCCCAGGTGGCGTTCCCGGGAATCATCGGGTGGTTCAAATGCCCGTGCCATGGGTCCACGTATAGCCACGCCGGCGTCCGCGTGTTCGGCCCCGCTCCGCGCTCGATGGACACGATGGCGGTCACCGTCAACAGCGATGCATCTATCACCGTCGACACCGGCAAGATCACCCTCGGCGGTATCGATAATCCACTCCGCGAAGTCACTTACAGCGGCTGAGCCCAAGAAGAGGTCCGATTGAACACCCAGAAACAGATCTTCCTCATTGTCGTCCTCTTCTTCGCTTTCGTCGGCGGCTGTTCCGCGTACGCCGTGTTCGATATTCCGCATCGCGCGCAAGACCAGGCCGACTTCCTTCACAACGAATCGGTCGACCGCGGTGCCCTGCTGTTTGCCAACAACTGCAGGACGTGCCACGGCATTAGCGGCGAAGGCATCATCGGACCGCAGCTCAACACCGATAACTTCAAGAACCAGGATCCGCTCGTCCTCGCGCAGACCCGCGCGATGCTCACCCACACCATTTCCTGCGGCCGCGCCGGGACCCAGATGCCTGCCTGGTTGAACACCAACGGCGGCTCCCTGAGTGAAGAGCAGATCAACCACCTCGTCGACTTCCTGACCGCGCCGGTCGATCCAAGCATCCTCGGACCCGACGGAAAGCCGACCAGCGAGGGCTGGAAGCTCGCGGTGGAGTATGGGCACAACATCAACCGGCCCGCCACGGCCCTTATCGGCGGCGACAGTCTTGATAGCATCGCCCAGGGCCATCTGATCGGCTATCAGCAGCTCGCTGCAGCCAATGGCAACGTGCCCATCGACCAGATCCTCAAAGCCGGGTCCATCATTCATTTCCCCGGGTTCAAGGCGATGCCGAAGGGCTACGACTACCACGTCTACAACGACAATGAGACGATTCGGAAGATAGCCGATAGCCAGCATTACGGCGCTATCCTGCTCGCGGACCTCAACGACTTCGCCTACCGGTACAGCCTGTCCCTCCAGAAGGCCACGTTCTCGCTGACGCAAGATGGGCACGATATCCCCGGCCTGTTCCCTGGTACGGTAGTGAAACTCACCGACGGTGCTGATTATGTGGTCGTCTCTGGTGACACCATTGGCAGCATCGCGACGCGCAATGACGTGTCTGCCGACCAGATTCTGTCGCTCAACCCGAAGTTTGCGGATCTCGGCACGGATAAGCCGCTGCCATCCGAGTTCACGCTCAAACTGCCGGATGGCGCGACGTACACCATCAAGCCTGGACAGGCCGCGGCTGCGATTGCATCGCTCCATAACCTCAAGCCGGAAGACCTGCTCAAGCTGAATGGTCTCACCGACGCGAGCGTGCTCGTGCCCGGGACGAAGCTTAAGCTTCCGCCGGGGACCAGCTACGTGGTGCAGAATGGCGACACGATCGCCCAGGTCGCGGCGCAGCACAACATTGCGGCCGACGCCCTGGCGCAGCTCAACGGCCTCAAGCCGACAGACCAGATATCGCCGCAGGTCGTCCTCAAGATGCCGCCGATCGACCATTTCGTCGTGCAGGCCCAGTCGTTGAAGGATCTAGCCAAGGCGTACTCCGGGAGCCCCAGCGACATCGCGACCGACTTCGCCAAGACGAACAACATCCCGGTCGATGCCATCCTTCGTGTTGGCCAGGAACTCAAGGTGCCACTCGATAGCGCGGGTACCGCGCCTCCAGGCACCATCAACGATGGCGCAGCCTGCGTGCAGTACGCCGTCCCGGACAACGTCTACAAATCCATACCGGGAGTTTCCACGCCGGAAGCGACCGTCACGCCTCCTGCCACGGCATCCAAGGATGTGCAGATTGACTCTCACAGCAACGACTGGACTGTGATTGCGGATGGTACGAGCCAGCCGGCGAACCAGGGTGTCGTGAGTGTTGCGAAGGGCACGGCTGTCGAGTTCGTCAACAAGGAAGGCCTCCACACCATCACCATCAACGGCAAAAAGGATGGCGATAATTTCAAGCAAGGTGAGACGCGCACGATTACATTCAACGATGCGGGTCAGTTCAAAATCACCTGTGACTTCCATCCTGCAATGCTGGCCGATGTGTTCGTGCAATAGTTGCGCGGATCGGCGACACCAGGTCAATCACGGGGCGCCTATGCAATGGGCGCCCTGTGTGGTTTCCGGCGCACACTCGTTTGACCGAAGCAGGGCGCGTGCGTAGGATTCGGCCCATATGTGTGCGGGCGCGAGTGCTCTCGGCGGCCCGCACGATTCTTGTGGGGAGAATGGGAAATGGCAGCAGCACAGACAGGCAAACGTTACATCGTGCCGGGCGGGGTGGCCGAGTTCATCGTGACAAAGGGCGGCGCTGGCGAGCTCCGGTGCGGCGATGCCGCGATGCAGATGCGCGGTGCGGAGGAAGCAGGTGTCACGGTCTCGACTGACGGCATGGCCGCCGTGCAACTCGGCAAGCGGTACAAGGATGAGCAAACGGGCATCGAGGTGCTGGTTGTGAAGCCGGGCCCGTGCGATATCAACGTTGATGGCCGCGCAATGGAACTCATGCAGCCGAAGGTCTTGCCTTCGGCCGACTAGGGCCTGCGGTGTGGGATCGGCTCGCCGGCGCCGCCTGGCGGTGCTGCGGAAGCCGGCCAACCATCACTGGCGTCCGGAATCGACGATTGGCCCGGCGGTGCGGTTACTCGCAGCGCCGGGCCTTTGCCTTATCCGTAAACAAGCGTCCGGTCGATCATCGCGCGGCTGATGACCACGCGCTGCACCTGCGAGCTTCCCTCGACGATCATGAGCTGGCGGGCGTCGCGGAAATGGCGCTCCAGCGGATGATCCTTCATATAGCCCTGCGCGCCCAGCACCTGCAGCGCATCCGATGCCACCCGGTTCGCCACCTCGGTCGCGTAGGCTTTCGCGATCGACAGGTGATGCGCGTATTCGCGCGTGTACTTGCCCTGGTCCACGAGCCATGCTGCCTTGTAGACGAGGTTTCGTGCAGCTTCGATCTGGATGGCCATGTCGGCAAACATGAACTGGATCGCTTCGAAATCGATGACTGAATTGCCGAACGCTTTGCGCTCGCGTGCCCACTCCATCGCGTACCCGGCCGCGCCTTCGGCCAATCCGACGCCGCGTGCGCCAACCGTCGGCCGCAGGCTGTTCAGCGTGAGCATCGCATGGTTGAACCCTTTGCCCTCTTCGAGCCCGAGCAGGTTCTCGGCCGGCACACGCACGTCGCTAAAGCTGAAGTGCGCGGTGGGCACGCTGCGGACACCCATCTTGTCGTCAGTGCGGTCGATGTTTACGCCGGGCGCGTGCGCATCGACGACGAAGGCGCTGATGCCGCGAGCCCCCGGCCCACCGGTACGGGCGAACACGGTCAGGTAATCGGCCACCGTGCCCCCAGAGATGTAGACCTTCGAGCCGTTGAGGACGTAGTCATCGCCATCGCGCACGGCGCGCGTCTCGAGGCCCGCGGCGTCCGAGCCGTGGTCCGGTTCGGTGAGGCAGAACGCCCCCCTCGTGGTGCCTTCGGCGAGCGATGGGAGCCACTTCTGCTGTTGCTCCTTCGTGCCGCCGAACACGATGGGACGAGTCGGGAGCCCGCTGAGCACGAGGATGAGGCCGGCGCCGCACTCGTACTTCGCGACCTCTTCGATTGCCAGGCAGATCGGGAGCACGCCGTTGCCTGTGCCGCCCATCTGCTCGGGGATGGCCATGCCGAGCAGGCCGGCCTGCTTGAACGCCTGGAAGTAGTCTTCCGGGTACTCCGCCGTCTCATCGACTTCTTTCGCGCGGGGCGCGACGACCTCGCGCGCGATGCGCCGCGCGGTGTCTTTGATGAGGCGGTGTTCTTCCGAAAGCTCGAATTCCATGTGCGTCTCCCGTACTCAGGTTTGTGGCTGGAGACAGTGTAGGCGAGGCCTCCGCCGGGATCGATTTTTGGTGCTCGAATACGTTGAACTGTTGAAGTTCACGTAAGAGCGCGTTCCGGCGCGTTGCCAGCGCGTGTACCTTCGACGTGGTGTCATGTTTACGCACGCGTCCGCCACTTACCGGGCCAAAGGATTGCGCACGTACCACCGACCACGCAGCCCGGCATGGCACATCATCCTGGCCGCAATCGGTATCATTGTGAGCGGGCGTGCGACGGAAGGAGAGGAACAATGAAGGCTGTGCAGTACCGCGAGGTCGGGTCGAGCCCGGAAGTCGTGGAAGTTCCCGATCCCGAACCGGGCCCCGGGCAAGTGCTTCTCCGGGTGAGCGCCGCCGGCCTGTGCCACTCCGATCAGTTCCTCATGAGCCTGCCGTCAGGGGCGTTCCCCTATCCGCTGCCTCTCACGCTGGGGCACGAAGGCGCCGGCGTGGTCGCCGCTCTTGGCGACGGTGTGGACCAGGTCGCAGTGGGCGACTCGGTCGCTGTGTACGGGCCCTGGGGCTGCGGGCGATGTATCAAGTGCGCCGAGGGGAAGGAGAACTACTGCCTCAACGCCGCCGCTGAAGGGATTCGGCCACCGGGACTCGGCAGTCCGGGTGCGATGGCCGAGTACATGATTGTCGACAGCGCGCGTCATCTCGTCCCGCTCGATGGCCTCGATCCGGTGCAGAATGTGCCACTGACCGATGCCGGGCTCACGCCCTATCACGCTATTAAGAACTCCCTTTCCAAACTCGGGCCCGGCAGCACGGCCGTCGTTATCGGCGTCGGCGGGCTCGGTCATGTTGGCATCCAGATTCTTCGCGCATTGACGCCCGCCACGGTCATCGCCCTCGATGTGGGCGGCGATAAGCTTGAACTCGCGCGAGAGATTGGCGCCCACGAGACGCTTATTTCAAATGAAGACGCTCCTACGGCGATCCGCGCACTCACGGGGGGCTACGGAGCCAATGCGGTGTTCGATTTCGTGGGAGCTCAACCCACGGTGAACATCGCGGGCGCCGCCGCTGCTGCGGAAGGCGATGTGACGGTCGTCGGAATCGGGGGTGGCCGGTTGCCGGTGGGCTTTGGCGCGATAGGGTTCGACGTGTCGGTACGGGCGCCCTACTGGGGCAGCCGCTCCGAACTTATAGAGGTGCTCGAACTTGCCCGCCGCGGCCAGGTCAGCGTCGCGGTCGAACGGTTCAGCCTCGACGAGGCGCCACGCGCGTACCAGCTCCTCCACGACGGCAAAATCCGCGGCCGGGCCGTCGTCGTCCCGAACGGGTAAGCGACGCGATTTCGCCGTTCGCCAGCGGTTCGTCATCTGCCCGAGCACCGTCTTCCCGCGGCCAGTGCCATCACGAGCGGCCGCACGACGTACCCATCCCAGTTGTCGTCGATGTACGCCCCGAGCTCCGCGAGGAAGCCCTCGCGGGCGGCGGGTTCCATACGATTCGTCCCCGAATACGACCGCACGAGGTCGATATACCGCTCGCGCTCATAGCGCTGATCCCACCTGAACTGCCACAGCTGGATGTCCTCGAACAGGCCGCACGAACGGAACTCGTCCCACTGCTGCGGTGCCGCGTCTTCGGGCGCCGGCGCCGCACCTGGAGGTTCGCCTGGTAACCAGCGATCGTAGATGTCCTGGGAGGCGGCGAAATAGCCGCGGTCGGCCTCGGAAGCGACCTGCACGGTGTCGATCAGCGCGAGCACACCGTTTTCACGCAGCAGCCTATGTGGCAATGTCCAGCGCACATCCGCGTCGATCCAGTGGTAAGCGGTCGCCGACACTATCATGTCTATCGAGCCCGCCGCCACTTCCACGTCTTCGAACGCCGCGTTGACGACCTTCAATCGAGGTTCGTCCGCGAACTTCGCCGAAAGGAATGCGGCAGGGCCCGGACCGAGCTCTACGGCTGTGATATGCACCCCACGCGCGAGTAAGGAGGCCGTTGCCTGGCCCGTTCCCGGCCCGACCTCCAGCACCTCGGTTGGCGGCCGACCCAGCCCTTCCGCGCAGTACGCGAATAGCGCATCGAAGAGCTCCTCCGGGTAGCTCGGCCGTACTCGATCGTACACCTCAGGCACAGCATCGAATGGACTGGATTCCAGGCGCGGCACATGCACCTCCGACGATTCGCTCAGATATTCTACGCAGTACGGCGATGGGGGGCGACGCATGTCGTTTGTTGCTGTGCCTACCATGACTTCACGTTCCGGCGCCCACCACCGTCGCCGCCATCCCGCGCAACGCGCCCCGCGAAGCTCGGCGACACCCGAGCACGCGACATCCCGACCCCCAACGCCGGCCTCGTGGAAGCCCCGTACCTGTCCGACGATCGTGTCGGGCGTGCCGAAGAACTGGAAACCGCCAGCACCCGGGTTGCCGCCGCCAGCGCCGCCCAGTGGCGCACCGGTCGAAGGCGAGCGTGGCGCCATCCGCTGGACGATAGCCTGCGCCTGCTCATCATCGTCGGTCACGAGCAGGCGAGCGCGATACAGGACGCTGTCGGGCCCCGGAGTCCAGCCCGCGGCCGCGGCCTGTTCGCGGTACATCGCGATATTCTTCGCCACTACCGGCAATGGCGCGAACCCGATCGCGAGGTTCATGCGGCTCCTGCAGCGGCCGCGGCCACACCGAAACGTGCTGGAAGTGGAAGTGCTCGCTGTGCCACGAGAACGGCTGTGGCTCGGTCCATGCTTTGAGTACGAGCTGTGCCGCCTCCTGCGTGAGTTCGCGCGTGTTCGGCGGCGCTTCGCCGTCCGGGGTGTACGTACGGTGCTCATTCGCGATGCCGCGCAGGAAGAGGACGACCGTCCGCCCACCGTTGATCGAGTCCAGCATCGCGATCTCTTCGGCCACCCGCACCGGGTTCGCGAGCGGCAACAGCGGCCCGAGGACGGCGATGCGCGCATTCTTCGTGCGCTGGCTCGCGGCTGCCGCGAGCACGGTTGCGTTCGGCGTCATCAACCCTGGTGCGTAGTGATGCTCCGATACGCTGATCAAGTCGAATCCGAGTTCGTCGGCCAGCTGAAACTGGTCCAGGACCGCTTTGAAGCTGTGCGACGCCGTCTCGCGGTCGCACAGTTCGGGCGGCACAGGCCAGCCACGAAAATCTACGGCGCCAGCGTAGGCGCCCGGCCCCAGATACGAAACTTTCACATGATCCCCTATTCGCTCGTCGAAATTCGCCGCTCGGAAGTAATGCGAGAGCGTAAAGGGTGCCAGTGAACTTCGCAATATTGATGCGCCTACCCCAGGTACATCGATCCCCGGCGGCCGCCCTTGGGGTCGGTCATCACATTGACCACCGCCACCGTCCCCGAGCCGAGCGCGCGTTCCAGCGCTGGCCGGATATCGTCCGGTCGCGTCACGCGGATTCCGAGCCCGCCGACCATCTCGCCCATCTTTTCGTAGTCGGCGGGGAGCAGGGCAGCGATTGGCGGCGAATCGGCGGCAAACATGCGGTCCTGGATCGAATGCCCTGCGATCCCGGCGTTGTTCGAAACTACGAAGACGACGGGCGCGCCCACGCGGGCGGCTGTTTCGACTTCCATCCCCGCGGCGCCGAACGCGTAGTCGCCCACGACCGCCACCGCCGGCCACTCCGGGCGCGCGAGCTTCGCACCGATGGCATACGGCACGCCGGTGCCCATGCAGCCGGTCGTCCCGGAATTGAGTATCGAACGCGCGCGAAACGTTGGCAGCACGGCGCGAGCCACGCCCATCGTCATCTCGGCATCGACACTCACGTTCGAGTCCTGGGGGAGGATGTCGCGAATCTCGCGCAGCAGACGATAGTGGTTGATGGGCTCCTGGTCGGAATCCATCTGCTCGGCGATGGACGCCTCGTTTTTCGCGGCCGAATCGCGAAGGCTCGCGCTCCAGCCGCTGGCGACGCTTGCCAGGGGCCGGGCCGCGAGCGCATCCGCGATGGCGTCGGCGGCGAGCGCGCAATCGGCGACAATGCCGACCTCGATATCTGCCGCGCTGGTCATCTCCTCGGCGACGATATCGACTTGCGCAAGGCGTACATTGCCGGCGAAGCGCGGCTCGCGGCCGAACTGGAAGATCCAGTTGAAGCGCCCTCCGAACATAACGATTGCATCGGCCCCGGCCAGTGCGGCGGAGCGCGCCGCGTTCATGAGCATGGGATGGGTATCGTCGATCACGCCGCGACCCATGGGCGAGGCCACGAACGGGATGCCCATGTCGGCGAGCCGCGTGAGTGCCGGGCCGGCATCCGCCCACGCCGCGCCCTTGCCGATGAGCAGGAGTGGGCGTTCGGCCCCTGCCAGCATCTCCGCTACCTGTTCGACTGCCTCGGCATCGGGGTGTGGGCGCGAGACGTTTGGCTGCGACGTGCGGAATCGCACCCGTTCTTCATCGACTTTGCGGCCTGCCATTTCGCC
>JAFKFP010000260.1 GCA_017308185.1 bacterium
CTCGGTATTGCGCACGCCGTCTCGCTTTGCCGGGAGTTCGCCGGCAGCGAGCCGTTCGTCGTGTACCTGGGCGATAACGTCCTGCATCGCGGCATCACGCGTTTCGTTTCAGATTTCGCTGCATCTGGCGCCGCCGCGTCCGTAGTGCTCAAGGAGGTGGACGACCCGTCTGCGTTCGGTGTGGCGCGGATGGACGGTGAACGCATGACCGCCGTCGTCGAAAAGCCGTCCGTCCCGCCGTCACACCTCGCCGTGACTGGCGTGTATGCGTTCACACCCGCTGTCTTTACGGTTATCGCCGGGCAGACAGCGAGCGCGCGTGGCGAACTTGAAATAGCCGACAGCATCAATGGGCTCATCGCCGCCGGCCACCGGGTTGACGCGACCATCACATCCGATGACTGGATCGACACGGGCAAGATGGATGATATTCTTGCTGCAAACCGCATCGTCCTCGCAGGCCTCGTGGGCGGCGCCGGACCCGGCACGCTCGCAGCCCGCGGCATTGACCCCCGCGCGCGGCTTCAAGATTGCCAGGTCATCGGCCCATGTGTAATCGGGCCTGGCGCGGTGCTTCGTAAATGCATTATCGGCCCGCACGTCGCCATCGGAGCCGACTGCCGCCTTGAAGATGTGACGATTGCGAATGCGATCGTCATGGAGCGGGCACATCTCGCGAATTGCCCTGGTATTGCCGATTCGATGATCGGCCGCGACGCGGTCGTGTGTGGCGTACCGGCAGGGTCTCGCCTGACGCTCGGAGACCACTCGCGGATCGAGGGATTGGCGTGAGGGCACTCGTGACGGGAGGCTGTGGCTTCATCGGCAGCCACGTGGTGCGTGCACTCCTCACTCGTGGGTGGGAGGTGACGAACCTTGATGCGCTTACCTACGCGGCCAACCCGCTGAACCTGAGCGGTGTCGAGGCACAGACCGGCTACACGTTCGTCGAGGGCGATATCTGTGACACCCCACTGGTGCGGGCGCTTGTCCGTGGCGCCGATGTAGTGCTCAACTTCGCCGCCGAGACCCATGTCGATCGGTCACTCCTCAAACCGGCCTCGTTTGTCCATGCCGATGTTCAGGGCGTGGTGTCGCTGCTCGACGCACTCCGCGGCGAGCCGGGCGCTGCCTTCTTTCATATGTCTACCGACGAAGTGTTTGGCGCACTCGAACCGCCGCTCGAAGCTGATGAGGACCAGCCGTTCGCGCCCACAAGTCCTTACTCCGCCAGTAAGGCGGCGGCCGAACTCCAGGTGCGCGCATACTCCCACAGCTACGGCATGCCGGCGACCGTCATCCGCGCATGCAACATCTATGGGCCGAATCAGCACGTCGAGAAGTTCATCCCGCTCTTCATCACGCGCGCGATAGCTGGAGAGCCCCTTCCGCTCTACGGCGATGGCCGCCAGCAGCGAGAGTGGCTGTACATCGACGATTTTGTGTCAGCACTGCTGGCAGCTATCGCGTTGCCCCGTGTGGACTGCGTGAGGGCCATTCACGCGGGCTCGGGCGAACGTGTAACGAACCTCGATGTGGCAACCTCTATCTGTTCACTCACCGCGCGGCCGGTGTCGCTCATCAGGCCCGTGGACGACCGGCCTGGCCATGATCGGCGGTACGCGTTGGACAGCTCCCGTATGCGGGGCCTTGGCTGGCGTCCGATGGTGCCGCTCCTGTCCGGCCTCGCGCGCACCGTGTCCTGGTACCAGGAGCACCCTGAGATCTGGTCGCGGGCGCTATCCGGCCAGGGGTTCGAAGGCTACTTCGAAGAGCAATACCGGACGCGGCTCGCCGGCGCTGATACCCTCTGATCGAGGGGGAGCCTGATCGTGACGCCGCACATTCTCATCGTCATGGGCGTTTCCGGCTGCGGGAAAACGACAGTCGGCCGCGAGTTAGCCGCCCGCCTCGGTTGGCCGTTTCAGGAAGGCGATGATTTCCATCCTCCGGCTAACGTCGCCAGGATGCGCGACGGCATCCCGCTCAGTGATGCAGATCGCGCACCCTGGCTTACAGCCATCACTCGTTGGGCTTCTACGGAGGTTAGCGCCGCACGCTCGGCGGTCGTGACATGTTCTGCGCTCAAGCGCTCGTACCGTGACCAGCTGCGAACTGCCGGCCCCGGCGTCACATTCGTGTACCTCCAGGTCCCGAGAGACGAGCTTGAAAGGCGCGTCTCCCACCGTCATCACGAATTCATGCCTGCTTCGCTGCTCGTCAGCCAGCTTGCGACCCTCGAAGAGCCGGCCGGCGATGAGCCGCACGTCCTGATCGTCGATGCGGCCGGCCCTATTGAGACCACGGTGGAAACCGCGCTGCAAGCGATTCGCAGGGCCGGTATCGGCGGGCCGGTTAGCGGCCCTTGAAGCGAGGGATGACGGCTTCGGCGAGGTGGCGGGTCTGGGTCAGCATCTCTCCGTCTGTGGCCGCGATCGGCCGCAGCACGAACTTCGAAACACCCTCGCCGATATAGCGTTCGACATGCGCCGCGATGTCTGCATCGCTGCCGATGGCGAAATAGTCATCGATCTGGCCCACGGCTCCGAGTCGCGCCAGCCCGGCCATCTGTTGCTGCACCACCGGCTCGTCGCGCGAGCCGAAGCGGAATGCGAATCCCGCGCCGTAGTGGTCCTCGTCGATGGTACGCCCCGCTTCGGCTGTCGCAGCCTTAATCCGGGCGATCGTCTGCCCAGCCTCGCCGGCCTGTTGGATCCCCCCGAGCCAGCCGGTCCCGTACAGTGCCGTGCGGCGAATTGCTGCTTCGCTGCTTCCGCCGATCCAGCGCGGCAACGGTTGCTGCACCGGGACGGGCGAAATCACGGCGTCTCGGTACGTGAAGTGCTTGCCTTCGAAAGTCACCCGCTCGCCTTCCCACAACCGCGTCATAATCTGCAGCATCTCGTCTGAGCGGCTGCCGCGCCCGCGGGGATTCCGGCCCGTCGCACGGAATTCGGGAGCAGTTTCCGCGCCGACGCCGAATACCGGTAAGAGGCGGCCGCCGCTCAAATAGTCGAGCGTCGCGCAGGCCTTGGCGAGCACCAGCGGGTCCCGATGGGGCAGCACGATAGCATTCATGCCGAACTTCAGCCGCTGTGTGCGCCCGGCAATGACGCCGAAGGCCGCGAGCGGTTCGAGCGTTTCCTGCGACGAAACGAGCCGCTCGCTCACCCACACGGAGTCGATGCCCAGATCCTCGCAAAGGTCGATCCATTCCAGGAACGCGGGCGCCCCTGAAAACGGAAACCCGGCGATGCCCAACCCGATGCCGATGCTCATCCGTTGCCTCCAGAACTACATTCGCCGTCCAGCTTAGCTCCGAAGGCGTTCAAGCGACGCCTGCTCAGGGCAGCCCAACTGAATGAAGGAAGTCGTCGACACTCGTAGTGTAGTCACCGGGTAGGCCGAGTTTGGCGTTGATGTCGCCATGGCGCAGTGGTTCGGGCAGCACTGTGGGGGTGGCTCCGAATGACTTCGCTTTGGTAGCAAACGCGTTCGCCTGCGGACACGAATTCGCCCGGTTTGACGAGCAAACCAGCAGCATCGGCGCGGATGGCGCCGCTTTCAGCTGTAGCGTCGGAGATGACGCCTCCCAGAGCGACTGGTCGGTCCCAAATATCGGGTCGTACAGGCCCAGGTGAGGTGATTGCATGATCGTGACCACGTTATACGCGGCGCTATCGAGCACAATCGTGCCCCGCCACGGCAGCGTGCCCTTACTCGCAGCGATGCTGGGCTCGGCCGCCACCAGTGCCACCAGGTTCGCTCCGGCGGAATGGCCCATCAGGACAAACTTCGAAGCGTCGCCGCCCCACGAAGCGGCGTGCTGCTGTGCGAATGCCAACGCGTGCGCCACATCTCCCGCCTGTTCGGGAGGCGTGGCGTTCGGGGCGAGCCGGTAATTCGTAGAAATGAAGATGTACCCCTTGCCCGTGTAGTACTTCATCTTGTTCGTCACGACTCCAGCGGCGGCCTTGTCGCCACGCCGCCAGCTGCCGCCGTGGACCATCAGTATTACCGGCGCGCCGTTGGCGTCTTTCGGGCGATAGATGTCCATGACCTGCGCAGGATCTGACCCGTACGCAACATTCTTCTCCACGCTGACATCCGCGGGCACGGCCCGGGGCGCGATCGTAGGCCCGGTGTCGCTGTTATCATCGTCTGGCTCGGCCCCACCGGTCGGTTGCGGTGTCTTCGAGTCCGCCGCGGGTGTACCGGTCGCCGCCGTGTCACCTGATCGCGCGCTGGCCGTGCTCACCGGCGCGTGCGCCGAATCCCCGCAGGCGTTCAGCAGCGTCACCGCTGCGGCTGCCACTATGACCGCACCAACAGCCATCAGCCCATGCAATCTGTTCACACGCCCTCCGCGGGTGCGCATCAGGCAATTTCTTGCTCCCCGCGCACTTGATATGGCGATACGAGCGCCGCAGGTGACGGCCCGGCTACATAATGGGCGCGCCTACGCGAGCCGCTGAAAGTGTGATGCCAGTCGCGCGTGCAGTCCCGGCTCGGCGACAAGCAGGCCGCGCACATGCGTGTCCGGCTTGTTGAAGCGCAGCGGCGCCCCCAACACGTCAGTCGCCCGGAGCCCCGCCGCCCGGCAGAGCGCGATGCCTGCCGCCACGTCCCATTCGCTACGGCCGTAGCCAGTCAGCACCGCGTCGCCCGTTCCATCCGCGAGCAGCGCCAACCGGTAGGCGACGCTTCCCACACCGCGCGCGCGACCGCCGCCTGGCAGAGGCGGAAGCTCATCCCAGCGATGCTCCCCGCGTCCAACCAACGCCTCGAAGTTCCGCTGTGGGCGCGCTGGGTCGCGCTCGACAGGATCGCAGCTGATGGCGGCATACATCTCATCCTTCGCCGGGTTGTAGACCACGCCCAACACGGGTTCGCCTTCAACTGACAGCCCGACGGAGACGGCGTATTCGGGCACGCCTTCGAGGTACTCGCGTGTGCCGTCGATGGGGTCGAAGATCCAGCAGCGGTCGCAGTCGAGGCGTTCGGCGGTGTCCTTGTGCTCCTCGCTGAGCCAGCCGATATCCGGGAACGCGCCGCGAAGGCTGTCATGGAGGATCTCGGCGGCGCGGATGTCGGCTTCGGAGACGAGTTCGTAGCCGTCTTTGCGGCCATAACGGACGCCCTCACGCCGGAGGCGCGCGACCTCATCGCCGGCGGTGCGGGCGGCGGCCATGGCGACGCGCAACTCGGTCTCGAACACGATCCCAGTGTGGGTCAGCCTGACCTAAAGCGCAGACGCACTGGAATTACTTGAACGCCGCCAGCAGTTCTTCGAACGCCTTCTTCTGGCCGCCGCTCGTCGACGATGGCACAAGTATCGGCGTCTTCACGCCCGCCGCGTACCACGCTTCGAGCCCGTCCATCACGCCCTTCCTGCTGCCGAACAGCGTGACGTCGGAGAGCCAGCGGTCGGTCATGAGGCCGGGGAGGGCGTCACGGTCGCGCGCTTCGAGAGCCTTTTCGACGGCGGTCATCTCCTCCACATAACCGGCTTCCTTCCAGTAATTGCGATAGTTGGGGAGCAAGAGGTAGCCCGTGAGGGTGCGCTTCATGACGGCCGCCGCGGCTTCGCGATCGTCGTCGATGCAGGTCGGGATCATATCGCCGATGAAGAAATCGCCGTCCCGCCTGTCCGCAGGGATGTGACTCAGCGAGTCGCCCATGTGTGAGCGCGAGGCGTTCGCCCACACGGCGCCTTCGCCAATTTCAACCGACAGTTCGACCATCTTCTTGCGAAGGGTCGCGAGCACGATTGGCGGCAGTTCGCCGAACTGCGTCCCCGTCGCGCGCATCGATTCCACGTAGGCCCGCATGTCGCTCAGTGGTTTGCCCACCTGCACACCCATGCGCTGGTGCGTCGGCCCGTGGCTCACGCCGAGGCCGAGGACGAAGCGTCCCCCGCTGATCTCGTGAATGTAGGCGCCCGACTGCGCCATCTCCATCGCGTTGCGTGCGTAGATGTTCGCGACGCTGGTGCCGAAGCGGATCGTCTTCGTCGCGTGGGCAATCGAAAGGCACAGCCCGATGCCATCGCCGAAACTCGCGCAATAGATCCCCGAGAATCCCGCGCGTTCGATCTCCTGGGCAAGCTCAACCGTCCATTGGCGGCGTCCGGGCGCGGCGGCAAGTGAGACAGCGGGCATCTGGCTGGGCATGTAGGCGGTTCCTCCGAAATGGCGATAACCACGACTGTACTGGAGAACTGGCACAGCGTCATGACGTCACGCGGCCGGTGATCCGCATGCGGGATGACTGGTGTCCGCACTCACTCCCGCCGATACCGCAACATCCGCCCCGAGCCTGCCCCCGTATGCTTTCCCTTCTCGACCGCCACTTGTCCGTTCACAACGACCAGATCAATGCCGACCGGCTCCTGCTTCGGGTCGGGATATGTGGCGGTGTCCTGCACGGTCGCGGGGTCGAAGAGGACGAGGTCGGCGAACGCGCCTTCCTGGATGCGTCCGCGGCCCGCCAGCCCAAACCGGTCACAGGCGAGGCTGGTCATGCGCCGCACCGCCTCTTCCAGCGAAAGCACGCCGCGTTCGCGCACGTACTTCGCCAGCACGCGCGGCATCGTCCCGTAGAGCCGCGGATGCGGCCGCCCCTTCAGGTCCGGGATCCCATCCGAGCCGATCATGACGCGCGGGTCCCGGAGGTTCGTCTCGATATCCGCCTCATCGATGATGAAATGGGTGCACACGACCTGCTTGCCTCGGGGCGACGTCAGCACATTGCGCACGGCCTCGGTTAGCTCCCATCCGCGTTCGGCAGCGATCTCCGGCATCATCTTCCCTTCCAGTGTTGGGTCATCGGGGCAGCTGTTGATCATCACGTTCGCCGACCACTCGGGGTCGATGTGGTCGAGGTTCACGTACTGCCACATGGGCCCGCTGCCGGCGGTGTACGGATACACGTCGAACGTGACCTTTTGGCCCTCTGCCTCAGCCCGATCCACGCGCGCGAACGACTGGCCGATGCGGCCCCAGTTCCGCTTGCCTGCCGACTTGTGGTGGGAGATGTGCAGCCCGATGCCCGCCCCTTTTGCGATCGTCAGTGCTTCTTCCACCGCGTCCAGCAGCTTGTCGCCCTCGTTGCGCATGTGCGTCGCGTAGATGCCTTCGAACGGCCGGCATTCGGCCGCCAGCGCTACCACTTCGTCCGTGTCGCTGTACCGTCCCGGCTCGTAGATCAGGCCTGTCGAAAACCCGCATGCGCCCTGCTCCATCGCTTTCGCGACTTCGCCGCGCATCTCAGCCAGTTCATCCGCAGTGGCGGCGCGCTTGTCCAGTCCGACCGCAGAGGCGCGGAGCCGGTTGTGCCCCACGAGCATGATGTTGTTGATGGCGGGCTTCGCGGCCATGCAGGCGGCGAAGTAGCTCTCCAGGTCCGTCCAGTTGGTCTGGCCGCCCGTCGCAATGTCGCCCGGCATGTACTTGCGGCCCGGCTCGTTGGGGATGCTGCTGAACCCGCAGTTGCCGCTCACCTCCGAAGTCACCCCCTGTGCGACTTTGAACTCCATCCCCGGATAGCGAAGAAAGGCGCCGTCGTCGTGGCTGTGGGTATCGACGAAACCCGGCGAGAGCGTGAGCCCGCGCGCGTCAATCTCGCGCGTAGCCGGGCCAGCCGCCCCGACTCTCGTGATGCGGTCGCCAGTGATCGCGATGTCGCCGCCGAAGGCCGGTGCACCGGTCCCATCGAGAATGCGCGCGTTACGGATCGTGATGTCTGCGGTCATCGGTGCCTCCAGCGGTGGACTGGAGGGCAGTCTATCAGGAGGACGCCTGAGCGCGCCGGTGTCACACGGCGGACTCAGTGTTCGCCGTCGTCGGGCACGAACTCGCCCGGCAGCATGCGATAGAACGTGTAGTCCACCAGGAATCCGGTGATGCCGTGTTGGTAGAAGAGCGTGCTGAGGTCGCCGTGGTGGCCACGCTCATGGAGCACGAGGTTCGTGAGCACGTCGGCGCGGCTCAGCGGCTGGCTCTCGGGCGGCGCGCCCGCCTCCCGGATGTTGGGCTCGTACAAGACGTTGTCGGGGACATCGAGCGCCAGTTGAAAGCTCTCCCGCGTGCGGCGGCGGTAAGCCTGCATGGCCTGCCAGTCATCGATGGGTTTGGGCCACTCGCCGGGGTAGGTCATCTCGCCTGACTGGATTCCGCCCCAGGGACCGTTGAGCCAGCCATCGTAGCTGCCAACCATATGTGACAGGCAAGCGGCAATGGAAGGCCAACCAGAGCCGGGTGCTGCTGCAGCATAGGCCTCGGGGTGTTCATCGATCATGCGTGCAATACGTTCCCAGGCCCAGCCCGCATAGTCGAACAGTTCCGCGATTGCGTCTCGTTTCATTCGGGCCAGCATAGGGAACGTACGTTCTAGGCTGCAAGCGGCCCTTCGCGTTTCCTGTCCGTCTCGCATACGGTGGAAGGAGCCCCACCGCGGAGTTGCCCATGTCGAACCGCCTCGCCGATGCATCCAGCCCCTACCTCCTACAGCACAAGGACAACCCCGTGGACTGGCACCAATGGGGCAGTGACGCGTTCGAACGCGCTCGCTCCGAAGACAAGCCAATCCTGCTTTCGGTCGGGTATAGCTCCTGTCACTGGTGCCATGTCATGGCCCACGAGTCGTTTGAGAACGCCGAAATCGCGACCCAGATGAATCGCGACTTTATCAACATAAAAGTCGATCGCGAAGAACGCCCGGATATCGATAGCGTCTACATGACCGCCGTCCAGGCTATGACCGGCAGCGGCGGCTGGCCGATGACGGTCTTCCTCACGCCCGAAGGTAAGCCGTTCTACGCCGGCACCTACTTCCCGCCGCAGGACGCGTACGGCCGCCCGGGCTTCCCGCGCCTGCTCGAAGCGATCCACGAGAAGTGGGTCACGGACCGCGAGGAGCTTGTTGCTTCGGCGTCGAACATCGCCGAAAAGCTTGGAGAGGCCGCGCGCCGCTCGGCGGGAGGACCCGCGAGCGTTCCGGCCGAGGCGTTCGAACAGGCCATCCAGGCGCTCCAACAGAGCTTCGACCCCGAGTGGGGCGGGTTCGGCCAGGCCCCAAAGTTCCCGTCGCCTTCTAATCTCGAGTTCCTGCTCGCGGCACAGGCGGCAGGCTACACGGGCAGTAGTGAAGGTCCCGCACCGCTGGACATGGCGCTCCACACACTGCGGGCAATGGCGTCTGGCGGGATGTACGACCAGCTCGGCGGCGGCTTCGCGCGCTACAGCGTCGACCGCGAATGGCTCATCCCGCACTTCGAAAAGATGCTCTACGACAACGCACAGTTGGTGCGTGTCTACCTGCACGCCTTTCAACTTACCGGCGACCCCGAATTCGTCCGGATTGTGCGCGAGACGCTCGCGTATCTCGAACGCGAAATGCGTGACCCCGCTGGCGGCTTCTATTCCGCGCAGGACGCTGACAGCGAGGGGCTCGAGGGCAAGTACTACGTGTGGACCGTTGATGAGGGGGCGCGCGTCCTGGGTGACGAGGCGCCCGTCTTTCTCGCGTGGGCTGGCATGAGGCATGAGGGCAATTTCACCGACCCTCACCACCCGGAGCTCACGGGTCGTTCAGCACTAACCGACCGGCAGGACATCGAGGCCCTGACGCGCACCTTCGGCACGCGGGAGCCGGGTATGCGCGAGCATATCGACGAGTTGCGGGGCCGTCTCCTCGCCGAGCGTTCGAAGCGCGTCCCTCCGGGTCTCGACGATAAGGTACTCACATCGTGGAATGGGCTCGCTCTC